>NZ_JBOHGB010000088.1:0-29502 GCF_050699935.1 Actinophytocola sp. | reverse complement strand
GTAAGGGTCGATGCCGTCGAGCAAGGACTCGAACTCCGCGATCTCGCTTTCACCGATCGGCACGAGTCGTTGTCCTGCAACAACTCCCGTCTGGTGGGTGAGCGCGGCCAGCAGATGCACCCCGGGGGCACCGCCGTCACCGGGGCACGGTGCCCCCGCAGAGTCTTGCCGTCCAGCGCGAACGCCGTCCATTCCCGCGCGGGCTGCCCGGCCCAGCCACGTGTGCCGGGCACGTGCAGGCAGATCGAGCGTTGGCAGATCGGGCGTTGGCACATCGGGCCGTTGTCGGTGATCCACACGCTGATCGCGGTATCCAACTCCGCACCGTCCACCAACGCCAGCGCACGACACAGCGTGGCCTCGCTGGGCGCCAGATACCAGCCCGCCCGTCGCGGGCAGGCCCGCGCACCGAAGACCCGCAACACCCATTGCGGCAGATCCGCGACCCATTCCCACACCCCCATCACCGAGGCGGCACCCGCCACGACCGCGACCGCCGTCATCGCCAGCATCCCCGACAGCGAATACCGCACCCCACGAGCATCCCGCCGATCCGTCACCCACCCGAAATACTCCCGCAGGACCCCGCAGGACAGCGGCATGACACAGAATCACAGAACCCACCCGATTCCGGGGGCACCCCCGCTCGCCAGTCTACCGGGGAGAGCGGACAGTTGATCTTGGTTTGGGGGGTGCTGTGGACAACTCGGGGGGTTGTGGACAGGTGCGGCCGGGCATGTCCCATTCGCGGCGGGGTCGTCCGCTCGGCGGATTAGGGTGGACGGCGTGAGCACTCATTTCAACGTCGTCGTTCTCGGTGCCGGGCCCGGTGGCTACGTCGCCGCCGTTCGCGCGGCGCAGCTGGGCTTGTCGGTCGCCGTCGTCGAGGAGAAGTACTGGGGCGGGGTCTGCCTCAACGTCGGCTGCATCCCCTCCAAGGCGTTACTGCGCAACGCGGAGCTCGCGTACATCTTCAACAACGAACAGAAGACGTTCGGCATCGAAGGGCAGGTCACCTTCGACTACGGCGTCGCCCACGCGCGCAGCCGGACCGTGGCCGACGGGCGCGTCAAGGGCGTGCACTACCTGATGAAGAAGAACTCGATCACGGAGTTCACCGGGCGCGGCACGTTCACCGGACCGAACAGCCTGGAGGTCAACGGCGAGACGGTCACGTTCGACAACTGCATCATCGCCACCGGCGCGCGGACCAAGCTGCTGGCGGGCACACAGCTGTCCGAGCGCGTGGTCACCTACGAGGAGCAGATCCTCACCCCCGAGCTACCGGGCAGCATGATCGTCGCCGGCGCCGGCGCGATCGGTGTCGAGTTCGCCTACGTGCTCGCCAACTACGGGGTAGACGTGACGATCGTCGAGTTCCTCGACCGGCTCGTCCCGCTCGAGGACGCCGAGGTCTCCAAGGAGCTGGCCCGCCACTACCGCAAGCTCGGCGTCACGGTCATGACCGCCACGAAGGTCGAGTCGATCGACGACTCCGGCGACCAGGTCACCGTCGAGGTCTCCGCGAACGGCGAGCGCACGTCCCTCAAGGCCGACAAGGTCCTGCAGGCCATCGGCTTCCAGCCCAACATCGAGGGCTACGGCCTCGAGACGACCGGTGTGCGGACCAGCGACCGCGGCGCGATCGAGGTCGACGGGTCGTGCCGGACCAACGTCGAGCACATCTTCGCGATCGGCGACGTCACCGCCAAGCTCATGCTCGCCCACGCCGCCGAGGCCATGGGCATCGTCGCGGCGGAGACCATCGGCGTCGCGGAGACCATGGAGCTCGACTACCGCATGATCCCGCGCGCCACCTACTGCCAGCCGCAGATCGCGAGCTTCGGCTACACCGAGGAGCAGGCCCGCGAGGCCGGCTTCGACGTCCAGGTCGCCAAGTTCCCGTTCACCGCCAACGGCAAGTCCCACGGCCTCGGCGACGCGCGCGGCTTCGTCAAGCTGCTGTCCGACGCGAAGTACGGCGAGCTGCTCGGCGGCCACCTCATCGGCCCGGACGTCACCGAGCTCCTGCCCGAGCTGACCCTGGCCCAGCAGTGGGACCTGACCGTCCACGAGGTGGCCCGCAACGTTCACGCCCACCCGACCCTGGGCGAAGCCGTGAAGGAGGCGATACACGGCCTGGCCGGCCACATGATCAACCTCTAGACCCCGCCGCGGAGCACGGGGCGCAGGGCGTCGAGCACGCTCGGGTCCTCGATAGTGGACGGCACCAGCTCGTCGCGGCCGTCGGCGATTCCGCGCATGGTCTTGCGCAGGATCTTGCCCGACCGCGTCTTCGGTAGACCGTCCACAACGGACACATCGCGGAACGCCGCCACCGGCCCGATCTCCTCGCGTACCGCGGCGACGAGCTCCTCGCGCAGCGCGTCCTCGGAGATCGACGCGCCGGCCTTGAGCACCACGAACCCGCGCGGCAGCTGGCCCTTCAAGGAGTCCCGCACGCCGATCACCGCGCACTCGGCCACCGCCGGGTGCGCGGCCAGCACGGCCTCCATCGAGCCGGTCGACAGCCGGTGGCCGGCCACGTTGATCACGTCATCGGTGCGGCCCATGACGTAGACGTAACCGTCCTCGTCGACGTAGCCGCCGTCGCCGGTGAGGTAGTAGCCGGGGTAGCGGGCCAGGTAGGACTCGACGTAGCGGTCGTCGTCGCCCCACAGCGTCGGCAGCGTGCCGGGCGGCAGCGGCAGCTTGATCGCGATGGCGCCCTCCTGGCCGCGCGGGACCTCCGCGCCGGACTGGTCGAGGATCCGCACGTCGTAGCCCGGCACCGGGACGCTCGGCGAGCCGGCCTTGATCGGCATCGGCTCGAGCCCGCGCAGGTTCGCGCAGATCGGCCAGCCGGTCTCGGTCTGCCACCAGTGGTCCACGACCGGGATGCCGAGCTTCTCGCTCGCCCAGTGGTAGGTCTCCGGGTCGAGCCGCTCGCCGGCCAGGAACAGCGTTCGGAACCCCGACAGGTCGTACTTCGCGAGCTCGACGCCGTCCGGGTCGACGCGCTTGATGGCGCGGAACGCGGTCGGCGCGGTGAACAGCGCCTTCGCGCCGTGCTCGGAGATGACGCGCCAGAACGCGCCCGCGTCCGGCGTGCCCACGGGCTTGCCCTCGTAGAGCAGGGTCGTCGCCCCCACGATCAGCGGCGCGTACACGATGTAGGAGTGCCCGACGACCCAGCCGACGTCGGACGCGGTCCAGAAGACATCGCCGGGATGGATGTCGTAGACGTTGCGCAGCGACCACGCCAGCGCCACCGCGTGGCCGCCGTTGTCGCGGACCACGCCCTTCGGCTTCCCGGTGGTGCCGGACGTGTACAGGATGTAGAGCGGGTCGGTCGCCGCCACCGGCACGCAGCCGGCGGGCTCCGCGGTCGCCATCGCGGTGTCCCAGTCGAGGTCCCGCTCGCCCAGCGTCGCGGTCGCCTGCTCGCGCTGCAGCACGACCACGGAGTCCGGCTGGTGGGTGGTCAGCGCGAGTGCCTCGTCGATGATCGGCTTGTACTCGACGACCCGGGTCGGCTCGATCCCGCACGACGCGGCCACGATCACCTTCGGCCGGGCGTCGTCCACCCGGGTGGCCAGCTCGCGCGGCGCGAACCCGCCGAACACCACCGAGTGCACGGCGCCGAGCCGGGCGCACGCGAGCATCGCGACGACCGCGCGCGGCACCATCGGCATGTAGATGATCACGCGGTCGCCGCGGCCGACACCGAGCCCGGCGAGCGCCCCCGCGAAGCGGGCGACCTCGTCGCGGAGCTCACGGTAGGTGTAGGTGGCCAAGGTCGCGGTGACCGGCGAGTCGTAGACCAGCGCCACCTGGTCGGCCCGGCCACCGTCGACGTGCCGGTCCAGCGCGTTGTGGCAGGTGTTGAGCTCGCCGTCCGGGTACCACCGGTACAGCGGCGCGGCGCTGTCGTCCAGCGCCCTCGTCGGCGCCCGCACCCAGTCCAGATCGGCGGCCGCCGCGAGCCAGAAGCCTTCCGGGTCCTCGAGGCTCTGCCGGTACGCGTCGTGGTAAGAGCCCATGGACGGAACCTAGTCCGTGTCCATACGCCAGCGGAACGGTCACGGATCGACATAGGGTGGATGGGTAGCGGCGGACGTCTGGTCTCATAGGCGCGGAGGGAGGGTCGTGTTCCTGACCAACCTGGGCAGCTCGCTGCTGTCGTTCGCGCAGCGCTTCTTCGGCCCCGGCTTGTGCCCGGGCGAGTGGGTGTGGGCCACGATCGGCGCGGGCATGATCATCGGATTGCTCCCGGCGCTGGGCTCGCTGCTGGTCACACTGGTGCGCAAGGGCACCGGCAACGCCTACAACGCCGCCACGATCTCGGTCTTCGCGGCCACCGGCGGGTTCTTCACGTTCCTGATGCCGCTGCTGTTCGCGATCGGCATCTCCGAGGTCTTCGTCAACGCCAGCCGCGGCACCCCGAGCGGCCTGACCGGCGGCCAGGTGGAGTCGGTGGGCAAGGAGTTCTGCGGGTGGGTCGGGCCGCAGGACCAGTTCCTCGGCCGCGGCGCGCGGGTGTACGACGTGCTGTTCTACCCGCACGAAGGCGCCGGCATGCTGTTCCTCCGGATCCTGCTGCTGGTCGCCCTGCCGGGCATCGGCCTGCTGTTCATCTGGCTGCAGGCGCGGGCGGCGATGCGCCGGGGACCGAGGTGGCCGGGCCGGCTGCTCTGGCTGCCGTTCGTGGCGATGGTCGTGCTGACCCTGCCGATGACCGCGAACTCGGCGGGCGCGATGTGGCTCGGGTTCGTGCCGATGTGCGTGCTCGGCATGATCCCGCTGCTGATCGCCGGCCCGCCGAGCTGGTCGGTGATCGAGCGGTCCCACCAGCGGCCGCCGCCGTACGTGCCGCCGGCCCAACAGCAGCAGCAGCCGCCACCGCCGTATGTGCCGCCGCCGCCCCAGCCGGCGCGGATGCCGCCGCCGATGCGGGCGGCGAACCAGCAGCCGGAGCCCGAGACGGATCGTGCCGCGCTCGCGAAGCTGGCCGAGCAGCCCGGGCCACTGCCGTTCGGTGGGGGTCCGCCGAGGGCGCCGACCGGGTTGTGGCAGAACAACGGGGGCCGGTTCCAGAAGATCAAGCAGCTCGGCCAGGGCGGGTTCGGCACCGTGTGGCTCGCGAAGGACACCCAGCTGGACCGGACGGTCGCCGTGAAGCTCGCACACGCGCCGGACGCCGAAGCCGAGGCGCGGATGCTGCGCGAGGCACGGGCCCTCGCGGCCGTGCATCACCCCAACTGCGTGCGGGTGTACGACATCGTGTCCGACGCCGACGGGCTCGGGCTCGTCATGGAGTACATCGAGGGCGAGCAGCTGGCGGACTCCGTGCACGGCGGCGGGGTGCTCACCGACGTCCAGGCGGCGCGCCTGTGGGTGACGATGGCCGGTGCGCTGACCGCGGCGCACGCGAAGGGCGTGCTGCACCGGGACGTGAAGCCGGCCAACGTGATCATCGACCCGAACGGCATGGCTCACCTGATCGACTTCGGCATCGCGCGCGCGAAGGGCGACTCGACCCTGACCTCGGCCGGAATGATGGTCGGCACGCCGGACTTCCTGGCGCCGGAGACCGCGGGCGGCTCGCCGGCCACCCCGGCCTCGGACGCCTGGCAGCTGGCGGCCACGGTGAGCTTCGCGCTGGCCGGCGCCCCGCCGCGCGGCGTCCGCGAGAACGCGATGGCGGCCCTGATGGCGGCGGCCCGGTCGGAGCCGCTGACCCAGCTGCCGGGGCGGAGCGCGCACCTGCGCCTGCTGACCGCATCGCTCGACGCGGACCCGGGCCGCCGCCCGACCCTGGCGGCCGTGTCGAGGGAGATGAGCGCCTGGCTGGCCCGGTCCGGGCAGGGCGAGGAAGGTCCGGTCACCAAGATCGTCCACGGCACGCGCCCACTGCACTGAGGCATGGCACCGAGGCACGGCCGCGCACCTGGTCCGGCCGTCCCTGACGGCGACCTTGATCACCCGGCGATCAGGTCGCGGACGAAGGCCGTCACGGCGACGAGCACGCCGGCGCGCCGGTGATGATCATCATGACCTGGTCGTATCCGGATCTCTGGGCCTTGGTGGCCGTCGCCGACATGCCGTGCGCGGCGAGCGCGGGTCAGCTCGGCCGGTCGCACCGGTGAAGTCGTCCCTCGGCCACCTGAAGCTCGGCAGGCCGAGGAAGCTGTCGCCGGACCGGACGCTCCGCTTGTGTTCGGCGTGATGGTCGCAGATGCCGAGCATCCCGCGCACACGCCAACGGCATGGCCGTGATGTGTGGCCAGGCAATGGCCCCGCCGCACGGCGCGCGCTGTGCCGAGTCGGTCTGGGTTCGGAAGTGATCAGTATTTCGGCGAGTGTGTCCGACGACAACCGGCCGGTGAACCGGTTAGCGATGACCCCGAGAGGGGCCGATCGCTTGTTGAAATGGCTGATTGCCGGTGGCCCGGCGCCGCCACAACGAGAGGCCGGATAGTGCGCGCGTCGCGCACTATGAATGGCCAGGAGGGAAGCAGGATGTTTCGACCAAGAACCTGCGGTTCGCTCGCGCGAGCTGGGTATTGCCCTGTTGAAAGCGACACAGAAGAATGGATGGAACGGGAGTTACCTCGGGGAACGGCTCGGGTGGAGCGCGAGCAAGGTGAGCCGGATGTTCATCGGGAAACGCATCGTGGGCCGGTCGATGTGTCGGCCGTCTTGGCTGCGTGTGGTGTCACGGGACAGGAGCGCCATTTTCTGTTGGACTTGGCGAAGGATCAGAGGCATCCGAACGGCTGCTGGAGTATGACGATCACCCGTCGGGTCGGCGAAGGGCACTCGCTGATCTGGAAAGCGCTGCGGCCAGTATCGTCGGAGTTGCGCCGTTCGCGGTGCCCGCGCTGCTCCAGACGGAGAGCTACATGCGGGCGACTCGGTTCTTCGTGGACGCCCGCGTATTCAACGAGACTGGGTTGCATCGTGACGTGATGTCGGACCAGGTGCATCATTTGTTGCGGATGGTCGATGTCAACGACTCGACACCATACGCTCCTACCGGGATGTCGTGTCAGAGCTGGCAAAGGGGCGTTGAACCAGGAAGACACGCGCTCGTGGCTGAGAACGATCGCTGCCGATCTTGACGGCTCGGGCGTGACCGGCGACCGCTTCCATCTCGACTGTGGAGAGCCGACGTACGTCGAGGGCATAAAGCCACGAAGGGAGTCCCGGGCGTAGCTCGATGGTTAGAGCTGAGGCCTCATAATCCTTGAGGCGTGGGTTCAATCCCCACCCGCCCCACTAGGCCGTGTGGCGTCTGGTGCCGGAGATACCCAAATGACAACAGGGAAGGGCATCTCCGGCACCAGGACGACCGATCAACCGGTTATGCGGCCGTGTCCGTTCGCCTTGCTGGCCGGAATGCCAACCAGCCAGCGGCGACCAGGGCAGTGGCTCCCACGGGCGCGGCGCCGGCACCGAATGTAACTGCGAGCAGCACGCCGAGCATGACGGTAATGCAGGTTGTCACCGCAATGGAGAGCACGATCACCCGTCCGGTCCAGTCCCACTGGCCAATAATGCGCTCGGCCAGGGAGAACCACCAGATTGACGGACGGTTGGGTGATGGCGGCTCACCTGTTGGTCGATGTACGGTCACAGGGTTGCCTCTCCTTTTCTCTTCGATGGGTCGGGAGCCTGGCGACAATCCGCGGCCCTCCGCGGTAGCGGCGGGGGGCCGCGGCCCCATTACTCGGGGCCACGATCGTCACTCATCTGCTTGTTCACATGATCAGTGAGCAAGTCGCCGCGAGCATACGACATACACAGCCCGTGAGGAACTCTCCCCCCATTCTGCCAATGAGTTGGACATTCACCCGATCGATAACGCGACGATACGTATCTGAAGTGTTTTCGCCCCGGACAAGCCTCGACCGGGTGACACCGATCAAGTAACGACGCTCATTCACTACTCTCGGAATGCTTCACAACGACGCGCAAAGATCCACAACGCTTCCCGCAGGTCGGCGGACACGCCCTCGCGGGGTTGATGTGCTGACGATACGAGGTTTGCCATACACGCAAATAATCATGGGGCTATACGCAGCGTTGTTACCAGGCGTGCACAACCCCACTCCATTGTGTTGGTCACCTAGTGGGGTCTCCCAATAAACGGCCGTGAACCTGCACAGGCGTCTGCACTTGTGGGGGCTGACAGTTACGGGTCACAAGATCGACTTGTGGACGAGGGTGCTGGTTGCGGACAGGTCAGCGCCAGGAGGGGAGCCAGAGTTCGGCGTCCCAGTGGCCCTCGGTGATCGAGTCGCCGTTCAGGATGGGCCACAGCCACACGAAGTTGGCCACCACGAGGCCCACGTACAGGGCCACCACGAACAGACCGGTGCCCCGCCGCTCGTAGCCGTCGGACGCCGGGCCCAGGATCTGGCCAAGCACGAGCACGAGGCCCAGCACGAGGAACGCGGCCAGCGGCGTCGCGTAGAAGTAGTACATCTGGCGGTCGAGGTTGGCGAACCACGGCAGTAGGCCCGTCAGGTACGTGACGACGACCGCGGCATAGCGCCAGTCCAGCCGGCCGATCATCCGCCACAGGCCCCACGCCAGCACCGGCAGCGACAGCCACCACATGGCCGGCGTGCCGACCAGCATCGTGGCCGAGACGCACCGGTCCTCGCCGCAGGAGACCGTGCCGCCGTCGTAGTAGTAGAGCATCGGGCGCAGGCCCATGGGCCACGTCCACGGCTTCGACTCCCACGGGTGCTGGTCCTTCGTGGGGGTCACCAGGTTCTCGTGGAAGTCCAGCACGTTCCCCGAGTACTGCCACAGCGACCGCAGCGCCTGCGGCAGGAAGTCGTACCAGCCGCTGTGTGGCGAAGCGGCGGACAGGTGCCGGTCCACCGCCGTCTCCGACGCGAACCAGCCCCACCACGTCGCCAGGTACACCAGCAGCGGGACCACCAGCATGCCCCACAGCGCCGGCGCCACGTCCCGCACCAGCGCGCCCTTCCACGGCGACGGCACCCCTGCCGCCCGCCGCGCGGTCGCGTCCCAGATCACGACCATCAGGCCGAACGCCGCGACGAAGAACACGCCCGACCACTTCGACCCGCACGCGAGCCCGAGCGACACCCCGGCCGCGAAGCGCCACCAGCGGAACCCCAGCCGCGGGCCGAACCGCGACTCGGCCACCCAGCCCTCGCGCACCGTCAGGGCCAGCCGCGCACGCACCTGGTCCCGGTCGAGCAGCAGGCAGCCGAACGCCAGAAGCACGAAGAACGCCAGGTAGATGTCCAGCATCCCCATCCGGCTCTGCACGTGCGACAGGCCGTCGCAGATCAGCAGCACGCCGGCGATCCCGCCCAGCAGCGTGGACCGGGTCAGCCGGCGCGCGATGCGCACGATCATGAGGATCATCAGCGCGCCGGCGAGCGCTGCGGTGAACCGCCAGCCCCAGCCGTTGTAGCCGAACAGCCACTCGCCGACCGCGATCAGCTCCTTGCCGACCGGCGGGTGCACGGTCAGCTCGTAGGCCGGGTTGTCCTCGTAGCCGCCGTTGCGCAGGAACTCCCACGCCTGCGGCACGTAGTGCTTCTCGTCGAAGACCGGGGTGCCCTTGTCGGTCGGGAAGCCGAGGTTCTGCAGCCGGACGAACCCACCGAGCACCGCGAGGAAGCCGGCCACCAGCCAGCCCCGCAGCCGGTCGGTCGGCATCGGCTTGCCGATCAGGTGGACCTCGGCGAGCTCCGCCTCCGACATCGGCCGGCCACCCGACAAGCTGGGTGACTCGGCTGGCCTGGTGGCGACAAGACTCACGGGGGCTGATCGTAGGCGGCCGCTCGTGCGTTCCGTGTCGGGATCACGCTCCTTTGACAGTCGGTTCCGACTATGATTGGCGTCGGGTTCGGGTTGTGCGCGCGGTAGGGGCCCTGTTGCCGGCGCGGAGGGCCGTGAGTGTTCACTGGGGCCGATGGCTCCGCTGGACACTCACGGCCTGCTCGTGCTCGCCGCCACCCCGCTCGGCGACTCCCGGGACGCCTCTCCGCGCCTCGTCGAGGCGCTCGGCAGCGCGGACGTGATCGCCGCCGAGGACACCCGCCGGCTGCGCTCGCTCGCCGCCGCGCTCGGCGTCACGCCGACAGGGCGGGTGGTCAGCTTCTACGACGCCGTCGAGACCGCGCGGCTCGACGGCCTCGTGGGCGCGGTCGAGCGGGGGAGGACCGTCCTGCTGGTGACCGACGCCGGCATGCCCAGCGTGTCCGACCCCGGCTTCCGGCTCGTCTCCGCCTGCGTCGCCAAGGACCTGCCGGTGACCTGCCTGCCCGGCCCGTCCGCGGTGACCACCGCGCTCGCGCTGTCCGGCCTGCCCTGCGAGCGGTTCTGCTTCGAGGGGTTCGCACCACGCAAGGACGGCGAGCGGCGCCGTTTCTTCGCGAACCTGGCCGGCGAGCCCCGCACCGCCGTGTTCTTCGAGTCGCCGCACCGGATCGCCGCCACGCTCGCGCTCGCCGCCGAGGTGCTCGGCGCGGACCGGCGCGTGGCCGTGTGCCGGGAGCTGACCAAGCCGTACGAGGAGGTCCGCCGCGGCGGACTGGCCGAGCTCGCGGAATGGGCCGCGGGTGGGGTGCGGGGCGAGGTCACCGTCGTGCTGGCCGGCGCCGAGCCGTCGAAGGAGGTCGACCTCGCCGCGCTCGTCGAGCGGGTCGACGGGCTCGTCGCGGACGGCGCGCGGCTCAAGGACGCGGCGGGCGAGGTCGCCACCGAGGTCGGGGTGAGCCGCAAACGACTCTACGACGCCGTCCTCGCCGCGCGGCGGCGCTGACCGCACATGTCCGCGGTGAACCGCTAGGAAGGACGCCTTCCGGACACCAGGTGACTGGAAGGCGTCCTTCCTGGCACGTCAGGCGTTCTCGCGCTGGAACGTGCGCGCACCCCAGATGACCGCGAGCACGGCCATCACGGCCAGCACGACGGTGCCCGTGAACAGTGCGTCCATGGCGAAGTCGCCGCGGAACGCTGCCCGGTCGGCGTCCACGACGTGCGTGAACGGGTTGATCCGCGAGATCGTGTACAGCCAGTTCGGCGCCAGCCCGGTGGTGATCGGGATCAGGATCCCGGACAGCAGCAGGACCGGCAGCAGGATCGTGTTCAGCAGCGGGATGAACGCCTCCTCGCTCTTGAGCATCAGCGCGGCCGCGTACCCCGCCGAGGACAGCGTGATGCCCATGAGCAGGACGATCGCCAGGCTGAGCACCACCCCGGCGACCGGCGCGCTGAGGTCGAACGCGACCAGGGCGAGGATCAGCACCAACAATGCCTGGAAGAACAGCTGTACCGCGTTGTTGGCCACCTTGCCCAGCAGCAGCGAGATCCGGCGCACCGGCGTCACCCGCATTCGTTCCAGGGCACCGTTGCGCAGCTCGGCGATGATGCCGATCCCGGAGAACATGCTGAACAGCGCGATCTGCAGGATCAGCGCCGGGGTGAGGATCGTCCATGCGTTGCCCGGTGGGAAGCCCGGCGTGCTGGTCACGATCCGCTCCATCAGCGGTCCGAACAGCACCAGGTAGAGCACCGGCTGCAGGATGCCGATGAAGATCCACGCCGGGTTGCGCAGTGCGATCGTCGACTCCCTGCGGTACACCAGCCAGATCTCACGCAACATCGGTCGGCTCCTTCTCCTTGGCCGGCCCGGCTTCCGCTTCCGGTTCGGCTTCCGCCGCGGGTTCCGCCGCCTCGGCGTCGCGTAGCGAGCGACCGGTCAGCGTGAGGAACACGTCGTCCAGCGTCGGGCGGTGCACCTGTACCGAGGCCATCGGAATGCCCGCGGTGTCCAGCGCGCGCAGCAGCTCCGGCAGGGCGGTGTCCCCGCGCGGCACCCGGAACCGCACCATGCTGTCCACTGTGGATATCTCGTGTGCGTCGGGCAGCTTGCCGGCGATGTCCGCGGTGGCGCCGACCTGCGGGGCCGGCACGCCGACCTCGACACGGTCGCCGGACACCTGGGCCTTGAGGTCGCTCGGGCTGCCCTCGGCGACGATGCGGCCGTGGTCGATCACCAGGATCCGGTCGCACAACGCGTCGGCCTCGTCCAGGTAGTGCGTGGTCAGGAACACCGTGGTGTCGTGGTGCTCGCGCAGTGACCGGATATGGCCCCACAGGTTGGCCCGGCTCTGCGGGTCCAGCCCGGTGCTCGGCTCGTCCAGGAACACCAGGCGCGGGTCGTGCTGCAGGCCCAGCGCGATGTCCAGCCGGCGTCGCTGCCCGCCGGAGAGCGTCTTGATGACGCGGTCGTCCAGGTCGGCGATGTCGAGCCGTTCCATCAGCTCGGCCGCGCGCCGCGTGGCGTCCGGTTTGGACAGCCCGTAGTACCGGCCCTGCAGCACCATCTCCTCGATGACCTTGAGCTCGGGCGTGGTCCCGCCGCCCTGCGCGACGTAGCCGATCCGCCGGCGCACCCCGACCGGATCCTTGCCCAGGTCGCAGCCGGCGACCGTGGCCCGGCCGGCCGTCGGCCGCAGCAGCGTGGTGAGCATGCGTAGCGTGGTGGTCTTGCCCGCCCCGTTCGGGCCCAGGAAGCCGACCAGCTCCCCGGCGGCGACGTCGAGGTCGACCCCGCGCACGGCCTCGACTGAACGGCCTCGGGTCCGGAAGGTCCGGGCGAGGCCGCGTGCTTCGATCATGGTCCAGTTCCCCTCTGGTAGTCAAGTTTGACTAGTGCGCCAGGATGCCCTGCCCAGTCCCCGATGGGCAAACGTGATTAGTGAGCCGAGCCCGGCTCCCCGAAGGCCGTGCCCGGATCGTCGGCCAACACATACTCACCGGTTTCCAGGCGCGACACCAGGCCTTCGACCCAGCTCAGCATCCCGTCGATCATGGTGACCCAGAGCCGGTACAGCTCCGCCACGTGCGCCGGCTCGCCCCAGGACATGTCGCGGTCGAGCATGTCCTGGGCGTTCGCGCGGCGCCCGCGCAGCTGGGTGAGCTGGTGCTGCAGCAGGCTGATCGCGCGGGCCCGGGGCAGGACCGGCAGGAAAGGGATGGCGGCGACGAGCCGGTAGAAGTTTTGAGGCGACTCGTCGCTCTCGGACAGGCCCTTCGCCAGCAGCACCTGGAACTCCGTCTCGCCGTCCGGCGTGAGCTGGTAGGCGGTGCGGTCCGGGCCGCGCGTGTCGCCCTCGCCGTCCTCGGTCGGGACCTCCTCCAGGAGCTTCTCACGGGTCATCTTCTTCAGCGCGTGGTAGATCGAGCCGGGCGCGACGTTGGCCCACTTGTCGGCCGACCAGGTGAGCAGCTCGCGCCGGACCTGGTAACCGTGCGCGCGCCCGTACATACGCACGACCCCCAGCACCAGCAGCCGCGTGGCCGACACCGTGGCCTCCCTCGGTCCTCGTCCGGCGATCCTCCGTAGGCTAGGCCGACATGAGCATCCCCGTGTTGACCGCGGTGGCCTGGCCCTATGCCAACGGCCCCCGCCACATCGGCCACGTGTCCGGATTCGGTGTCCCCTCGGACGTCTTCTCCCGGTACATGCGAATGGCCGGCCACAAGGTGCTCATGGTCTCCGGCACCGACGAGCACGGCACGCCGATCCTCGTGCAGGCCGACGACGAGGGTCTGAGCGCGCGCGAGACGGCCGACAAGTACACCCGCCAGATCGCCGGCGACCTGGAGGGCCTCGGTCTGTCCTACGACCTGTTCACCCGCACCACGACGGGCAACCACTACCAGGTCGTCCAGGACCTCTTCGGTGCGATGTGGAAGAACGGGTACGTCGTCCCGAAGACGCAGCTTGGCGCGATCAGCCCGTCGACCGGCCGCACGCTGCCCGACCGCTACATCGAGGGCACCTGCCCGATCTGCGGCTACGACGGCGCCCGTGGCGACCAGTGCGACAACTGCGGCAACCAGCTCGACCCGGCCGATCTCCGAAACCCGCGCTCGAAGATCAACGGTGAGACGCCGGAGTTCGTCGAGACCGAGCACCTGTTCCTCGACCTGCCCTCGTTCGCCGGCGCGCTCGGCGACTACCTCAAGAGCCGGACGGACTGGCGGCCGAACGTGCTCAAGTTCAGCCAGAACCTGCTCGACGACCTCCGGCCGCGCGCGATCACCCGCGACCTCGACTGGGGCGTCCCGGTCCCGCTCGACGGCTGGCGGGACCGGCCGATGAAGCGGTTCTACGTCTGGTTCGACGCGGTGATCGGCTA
Source organism: Actinophytocola sp. (assembly GCF_050699935.1). Taxonomy (NCBI): domain Bacteria; kingdom Bacillati; phylum Actinomycetota; class Actinomycetes; order Pseudonocardiales; family Pseudonocardiaceae; genus Actinophytocola; species Actinophytocola sp. The sequence continues at coordinate 15,298 of NZ_JBOHGB010000088.1, read as the reverse complement.
CCTGTCGGCCAGCGTCGAGTGGGCGCGCCGGTCGGGGGACGACGACGCGTGGCGGGAGTTCTGGACCAACCCGGACGCCCAGGGCTACTACTTCATGGGCAAGGACAACATCGTCTTCCACTCGCTGATCTGGCCGGCGCTGCTGCTCGGCCAGAACGGCGCGGGGGACAAGGGCGGCGAGCCGGGCGTGTTCGGCACGCTGAACCTGCCGACCGAGGTGGTCTCCAGCGAGTTCCTCCGGATGAGCGGCGCGAAGTTCTCGACCTCGCGCGGCACGGTCATCTACGTCAACGACTTCCTGCGCGAGTTCGGTCCGGACAGCCTGCGCTACTTCATCTCGGTCGGCGGGCCGGAGACCCAGGACGTCGACTTCACGTGGGAGGAGTTCGTCCGGCGGATCAACTTCGAGCTGGCCAACGAGTGGGGCAACCTGGTCAACCGGTCGGTCTCGATGGCGCACCGCAACGTCGGCGCGATCCCGCGGCCGGCCGCGCCACAGGCCGCCGACGAGGAGCTGAAGGCGCTGTCCCGCAACGCCTTCGACGTCGTCGGCGCCCACCTGCGCCGGTCGCGGTTCAAGCAGGCGATCGGCGAGGCGATGCGCGTGGTCGGCGCGGCCAACAAGTACATCTCCGACCAGGAGCCGTGGAAGCGCAAGGACGACCCGGAGCGGCGGGACACGATCCTGCACACCGCGCTGCAGGTCGTGCAGGACGCCAACACGCTGCTGACGCCGTTCCTGCCGCACGCCGCGCAGAAGGTGCACGAGGCGCTCGGCGGGACAGGCGTCTGGGCGGCCCAGCCGGAGCTGCGCGAGGTCGAGGACCTCGACGTGGCCGGCCGGATGAACCCGATCCTCACCGGTGACTACGCGGCCGAGCAGGCCCGCTGGGAGTCCACCCCGGTCGAGGTCGGCCGTCCGCTGGAGAAGCCGACCCCGCTGTTCGCCAAGCTCGACCCGAAGCTGGGCGAGACCGGGCCGTCCTGGGCACCCATCTCGTAATGGCCAGGCGTCAAGGGGGCGTGAGCGAGAGCGATGGAGCGTACGCCGTCTGGACTGACGAGCAGCGCAGGCGTGAGGAACGAACGCCGAGCAGCGCAGGAGGGAAGACGGCGTGTTAGCGACTGAGCGAAGCGAACCATGAGACAGCCGCTGCCGCCCGCGCCGCCGCTCCCCGGGCCGATCGTGGACGCCCACACGCACCTGGACGCGTGCGGGGCCAAGGACGCGGCCGACGTGACCGCGATGGTCGACCGCGCCGCCGCCGTGGGCGTGGGCCGGGTCGTCACGGTTGGCGACGACCTGGCAGCCGCTCAGTGGGCCGCTGCGGCCGCGACGTGGGACCCGCGGGTGTTCGCCGCCGTGGCGGTCCATCCGACGCGCACGGCGGCGTTCTCGGACGCGGATCGCGCCGCGGTCGAGGAGCTGGCCCGCGAGCCGCGCGTGGTGGCCGTCGGCGAGACCGGGCTGGACTACTACTGGGACTACTCGCCCCCGGCGGCGCAGCAGGAGGCGTTCCGCTGGCACATCGACCTCGCGAAGCGGGTCGGCAAGCCGCTGATGATCCACGACCGGGACGCGCACGAGGACATCTACCGGGTCCTCGAGGAGGAGGGGCCGCCGGAGACGGTGGTGTTCCACTGCTTCTCCGGCGATGCCGAGTTCGCGCGGCGATGCGTGGCACGCGGGTACGTGCTGTCGTTCGCCGGAACCGTGACATTTCGCAATGCGCGGGCACTTCGTGAGGCCGTGGCCGACGTTCCCACTTACCAGTTGTTGGTGGAGACCGACGCGCCCTTCCTGACGCCCCACCCGTTTCGCGGGCGGCCCAACGAGCCGCACGGCGCTGCGTACACGATCATGGACATTGCGCAGTTCACGGCTTTGGATCTGGCCGAGCTGTGTGCGGCCGTAAATTCCAACGCGGAGCGGATCTTCGGCCTGTCGGATGCTACCCATGGTGATTTCGGTGGCTACGACTCGTGATCACTGCGATGAACGGGCGATTGGCGCTGCTCCATCGGTGGAGTGACCGGCATCACGACTCGCCACGCGATGTTTGCGCAACCTGCCAGTCACCGTTACTGTCCCGTGACCGTAGCCGGGACAAAACCGTTCCGGTGCCCAAGGCTAGGCCAAGGTACGTCGGGGCGGCCGTCTTCGAGACGGTCATGGGATGGCCGACGGCCGAGGGAATGTCGTAACGGAACGAAGCGCGTCGGCCGCGCAGTAGTTGGGCTCGGCCACGGCCTTCTGGAGGTATCGACTCTGTGAGCGGAAACAGATCCGGCGATTTCGGCGGTTCTACGGGCAGCGGCTTCGCGGACACCGACTGGTTCACCCCGGTCAACGCCCGCGCCGCGGCCAGCACCGCGGTCCTGGATGAGGACTTCCGCGTGTGGCGCTCGGAGTTCCCCGACTTCTACGACGACTTCGGTGGTTCGGGCCTCGACGGCTACTCGGGCTCGCTGACCATCACGCCGAACGACGTGCGCACGGCGCTCGGCCCGCAGGCCGACGAGCTGATGGCGTACGCGAACGTCGACGTCGACGAGCTCATCCAGCTGATCAACGCCGAGACCACCGTCCTGCCGATCATCCCGGACGCGCTGTCCGGCGATCGGGTCCGCGCGCTGCCGATGACCGAGGACGAGGTTCCGCCCGAGGTCGCGACCGGCGTCAAGCGGTGGAAGAAGTCGGTCCTCAAGGCGACGATCGCCTCGATCCTGGTCTCGCTGATCGGCGGCGGTGCCGCGGCGATCGCGATGAACAAGTCGGTCACGGTCGACGTCGACGGCCAGGCTCACCAGGTCAACACCTACGCCGACACGGTCGGCGAGGTGCTGGAGAACGAGGGCCTCAACGTCGGCTCGCACGACTCGCTGTCCCCGTCGCCGGCCGCCAGCATCGACGACGGCGGCACGATCGTCCTGCAGCGCGGGCGCCAGCTCCACCTGACCATCGACGGCGAGAAGCGCGATTTCTGGGTGCGCGCGACCACCGTCGAGGACGCGTTGAAGCAGATCAACCTGTCCGCCGAGGGCGCGTGGATGTCGGCGGGGATGGACAGCGAGGTGCCGCTGAACGGCATGGCGCTGGAGATCAAGACCCTCAAGAACATCACGCTGTTCGACGGCGGCAACAAGCCGAAGGCGCTGCAGACCACGGCGGTGACGGTCGACGAGCTGGTCAAGGAGCTCGAGCTCAAGCTGGGCCCCGACGACAGGATCACGCCTCGCGGGAACCTGAAGGTCACCGACGGTGCCGAGGTGCGGATCACCCGTAACGGCGTGACCGTGGTGAACCGGACGGAGAAGGTCAAGCCTCCGGTGCAGGAGGTCGAGGACCCGAACGCGTTGGAGGGCACCGAGGTCGTGCTCGACCCGGGCGCGCCGGGCGAGCGGATCGCGACCTACCGGCTCACGGTGAAGAACGGCGAGGAGATGGCCCGGGTCGAGATCGGCTCGAAGATCACCAAGCAGCCGAAGGCGAAGGTCGTCCGGGTCGGCACGAAGGAGCCGCCGCAGCCGGTGATCTCCGATGGCGCGGTCTGGGACCAGCTCGCGGAGTGCGAGTCCGGCGGCGACTGGGCGATCAACACGGGCAACGGCTACTACGGTGGCCTACAGTTCGACCAGAGCACGTGGCTCTCGAACGGCGGCGACCAGTACGCCCCGCTGCCGCACCAGGCGACCCGCGAGCAGCAGATCGCGATCGCCACCAAGGTCCGCGACGACCGCGGCGGCTACGGTGCCTGGCCCGCCTGCTCCTCCAAGCTTGGCCTGCCCACGTAGATTCCTTTTTGGACACCCCGAGCCCGGACTCGCCTCCCCGAGTCCGGGCTCGGCCCCTGTCCGGGCCCGTCTAGGCTCCTCGAAGTGAGTGACCGTGACGGGGACAGCGCCCTGCTCGGCCCGGCCGACGTCCGGCGCCTGGCCGCCGACCTCGGCATCCGACCCACCAAGAAGCTCGGCCAGAACTTCGTGCACGACCCCAACACCGTCCGCCGCACCGTGGCCGCCGCGCGGCTCACGCCGGACGACGTCGTGGTCGAAGTGGGCCCGGGGCTCGGCTCGCTCACCCTCGCCCTGCTGCCCGCCTGCCGCGCCGTGCACGCCGTCGAGGTCGACCCCGTCCTCGCCGGGCAGCTCCCGCGTACGGTCGAACGACGCGCACCCGGACTGAGCGGCAGGCTGCACGTCATCGAGGACGACGCCGTCCGGATCAGCGCCGACCGGTTCCCCGAGAAGCCGACCGCCCTCGTCGCCAACCTGCCCTACAACGTCTCCGTCCCCGTCGTCCTGCACCTGCTCGCCGAGCTGCCGACCCTGAACAAGGCGCTCGTCATGGTCCAGGCCGAGGTCGCCGACCGGATGGCAGCCGGCCCCGGCTCGAAGGTCTACGGCGTTCCCAGTGTCAAGATCGCCTGGTACGCCACCGCGAAACGGGTCGCCACGGTCCCGCGCACGGTCTTCTGGCCCGTGCCCAACGTCGACTCCGCGCTCGTCCTGCTCGAACGCCACGACGAGCCACGGGCGAACAGGAAAGAGGTCTTCCGGCTCGTCGACGCCGCCTTCGCCCAGCGCCGCAAGACGCTGCGGGCCGCGCTCGCCGGCTGGGCCGGGTCCGCCGAGCGGGCCGCCGAGCTGCTCACCGCGGCCGGCATCGATCCGGGCTCGCGAGGCGAACGACTCACGGTGGACGACTTCTCGACGGTCGTGGCCGCCGCCGCGCGGTGACCCTACGCTGACTGTGACTTGGCAGATATCTGACCAGGTATGGCCGTCGTGACGGTTGCACTTGGCGGGGTTCGTCAGGTTGACTACAGAGGAATTCCATCCCGAGCGGCCGAGAGACCTGGCTCCGAGACGCCGCAGCAACCACCCACCGCGGGCAGGTGCTACCGCCAGGATCGATGGAGGAGTGAGAGATGGTCATGCTGACCACCAGGCGGGTCATCGACCAGTGCCGGCGCACGGTCACGGGTTGTCGTCGCTGACTTCTACCAGCTGACGCCCCACCATCGCCCGAACCCGGGCAGACCGAACACGCAACCCACCGCTTCACACGAGCGGTCATCGCGCCTGGACTGGAGCACATCGTGATCACCTTGGAGAACCTCAGCAAGTCCTTCCGAAGTACGTCGGGCTCGGTCGTGGCCCTCGACGACGTCACCCTCGACGTTCCGACCGGCGTGATCGCCGGCGTCGTCGGCCCCGCGGGAGCCGGCAAGTCCACCCTCGCCCGGGTGCTGTCGCTGCGCGAGCGCCCGGACAGCGGCGTGTTCCGCCTCGACGGGCTCAACACCGGCACCCTCGACGAGCGCACCCTGCGCCTCGCCCGCTCGCGGATCGGCGTCGTCCCCTCCGGCGGCTCGCTGCTCGCCCAGCGCACCGCCGCCGGCAATGTCGCGCTGCCGCTGGAGCAGGCCGGCATGGACGGCCCGAAGCGCCGCGAGCGGGTCGGCAGGGTGCTCGACCTCATCGGCCTCACCCGCCAGGCCGCCACCTACCCCGCGGAGCTCAGCCCGGGCCAGCGCCAGCGCGTCGCCGTGGCCCGCGCGCTCGTCGGCGACCCGGCCGTCGTGCTCGCCGACGACCCGACCGCCGACCTCGACGAGGACGGCGCCGCCGGTGTGCTCGCCGTGCTCGACCGGGCCCGTGCGGAGCTCGGCGTCACGGTGCTCGTCGCCACCCAGGACACCAGCGTGGTCCGCCGCATCGCCGACGACGTCGCCGTCCTGGAGCACGGCCGGCTGCTGGAGAGCGGCCGGATCCTGGAGCTGATCCGCGACCCGGACAGCCTGGTCGCCCAGGCCGTGCTGCCGGCCATCGACCCCGACGCGCGCGGCGACTACCCGCGCGTCGCGGACGTCGTGCTCATCGGCTTCGCGGCGATCGGCTCACTGCTGCCCGAGGCCACCAGCCGGTTCGGCACGGACATCTCCGTGATCGGTGGCGGCGTGACCCGCATCGGTGAGACCCCGGTCGCGCGCTTCCGGGTCGGCCTGTCCGGTGAGCGGACCGACTCCGCACTCGGCTGGCTCGCCGAGCGCGGCGGCGCGGTCCGCCAGCTCGCCCGGGGCCCGCGCGGGGTGGTAGCGGCCTGACGCGGCGGACGGGCCGGCAGGGCCTGGAAGGACGCCTTACGGACACTCAACGTCCGGATGGCGTCCTTCCAGGCGTAGCCCCGCAGGGCGTGGACGGGCGGCCGCCGCGCGGTACGCAGCACGTAGCTCGGCGGTGACCGCGTCGGGCTCGGATCGCAGCCGTGTCGGCAGAGTCTGCACGACGACCACTCCAGCCGCGGCGTAACGGGAGTTCCGCGCAACGGTTCTGGCATAGTCGTCGCGGGAGAAGTGAAACGCGAACGAGTCGATCTCCCAGGCCATCCCGACCTCATCCGCCCAGCCGTCGGGAGTGGCGATGTACCGCCCGTCCGGGCAACGCAACACCACGTTCCATTCGAGTGTTGGCAATCCCGTGCGCGCCCAGACCCGCATCGCGTCGGCCTCGGCGATCGACCGGGCGCCGCCCTCGATGTCCTTCAGCACCTCCCGCACCACAGCGGTGCCCCGCCTGCTGCCTCGCTCCATCTCATACCTCAACCAACCGGGCCGAACGCGGCCACGCTGCACCGCCTCGCTGACCAGCGCGCTCACCGGCTCGACAGCCCTGAGTCGCCGGCAAGTGTCCAGCACCGCCCGATCGAGTGGCGCGACCGGAACATCATGGCGGGTAACCGACTCGGGCATCCGTACCGTGCGTTCGACGATGACGTAGTCGCTCCCGTGCACCTTTCGTCCGTGCGGCACCAACAGGTGAACGCGCCGTTCGTCGGGCACGTTGACCAACCCATGACGACGACAGGCCTCTACGCCGGTCACGATCGCATCGGGACCGCCGTATAGCAGCGCCGCCGACACCTGTTGCCGCCACGTTGGTGCCGCATCCGACAACAAGACGACGCCAGGCAGGAGTCGTCGCCACGGTCCACCGGGAACGCACCGTCGGTAAACGGTCCGCTCCGGCACCCCGAGCGAGACGAGAGTCGCCGCCTTGATCGCACCATCGCGGCTCGCGACGAGGAGCTCGTCACGCCGCTTGGCCCATCCACCCCTGTGCATGGCGACATCGTCGGTGCGCATCGCCGGCCGCGCGACCTCCGCTCGTCGACCTGTGGACAGCTCGCCGAGTTGGGGATGGCCAGGAAGGACGCCTTACAGACGCTCAACGTCAGGAAGGCGTCCTTCCAGGCAGTGCAGGCCGGCCGGGCGGGCCGGCCGGGCGGGGCCGGGCGGGGCCGGGCGGGGGCCGGGCGGGGGCCGGGCGGAGGGGGTTGGGCTGGGCGGGCCGGGGGGCGGGTGGCCGTAGGCTGAGGGCGTGCTCGCTGTCGTCCCGCGTCCGGTGACCGTCCGCGTGCCGTCCAAGGTGAACCTGCACCTCGCGGTCGGCGCTGTGCGCAAGGACGGCTTCCACGAGCTCTCCACCGTCTTCCAGTCACTCTCGCTCACCGACGAGGTCACCGTGGCGGTCGCCGACGAGCCGGGCGTCGAGGTCCGTGGCGAGGGCGCGTCCGCGGTGCCCACCGACGGCGCGAACCTCGCGTGGCGCGCGGTGCAGGAGCTGGCCCGGCGCGTGGACCGCAGCGCGGAGGAGCACAAGATCCGCGTGCTGATCCGCAAGAACATCCCCGTGTCCGGCGGTATGGCCGGCGGCAGCGCGGACGCGGCCGCCACGCTCGTCGGGCTCGCGGGCCTGTGGAAGCTGGAGATGGGCCGCGACGAGCTCGCGCACGTCGCCGCCACGCTCGGCAGCGACGTGCCGTTCATGCTCCATGGCGGCACCGCCCTCGGCACCGGCCGCGGCGAGCAGATCGTGCCCGTGCTGACCCGGCACACCTTCCACTGGGTGGTCGCGTTCGCCCGCGGCGGCCTCGCCACGCCCAAGGTCTACGCCGAGCTGGACCGGCTGCGCGAGACCGGCGACCCACCCCGCGCCGGGCAGGTCGAGCCGGTCCTCGAGGCGCTCGCGTCGGGCGATCCGCGCCAGCTCGCCCTGCTGCTGGCCAACGACCTCCAGGCCGCGGCCGTGTCGCTACGCCCGGGACTGCGCAGGACGCTGCGTGCCGGCGTCGACGCGGGCGCGCTCGCCGGCATGGTCTCCGGCTCGGGCCCGACGTGCGCGTTCCTGTGCGCGAGCGCCGACGACGCGGTCAAGGTCGCCGCGGAGCTCTCGGGCGCCGGCGTGTGCCGCACGGTCCGCGTCGTGCACGGCCCGGTCCCCGGCGCCCGGGTGGTCAGTGACGAGGAGCAGCGCCCGACCCCGCCTCAGGTGCACGCCTGAACCGCTGCCACGCGGCGGGGGAGAACACGAGCGGCGCACCGCCCCGATCCTTGGAATCCCGCACGCCCACGACGGAATCGGCAAAAGCGATCTCGACACAGGCGTCGTTGCCGCCGCCACCGCTGCGGCTGCTCTTCTGCCACCTCGCTCCAGTGAAGTCCATAATGGACACTGGCTGTCCCTCCGTCTAGAGCTGGTTCGCCACCTGCTCGACGAAGGCCACCGATTCACTCGGGTTCAGTGCGATCGACCGCAGATGGTCGAATGCCACTTTAGCCGCCGCGACCTCCTCCGGTTTCTCGACGTGAACGGCTCCCGTGATGTAGGCGAAGTAGAGCAGATCGGGATCCTCTGGCTCGATGAAGTGGAGCACGACGAACTCGCCTTCCATGCCAACGTGTGCGCCGTGCCGGTTCGGCATCACCTGGAGGGTGACCGAAGGCAACTCGGACTGCCGGACGAGATGGCGCAACTGCTCGCGCATCACCTCGGGACCACCCACGTTCTTGCGAAGCGCCGATTCGTCGATGATCGAGACCAGCTCCAGTGGGGCCTCCTCGTCGGTGAGTCGCCGCTGACGGTGCAGCCGAGGTCCGGTGTGTTGCCGCCGGCCCCCGGCAATCGCCGCCGGCCCGGCTGCGAATACGGCTCGCATGTAGTCCTCGGTCTGAAGCAGGCCCGGGATGTGCACCAGGCTGAGTTCCAGCTCGGTTGCCGCCTCGGTCTCCATCGGGATGAAGCCGCGATCGTCGATGCCGAACTTGCGCCACCAGCCTGGCTTGGCCGCGTCGCGGGCCAGCTCGACGAGGTCCGGGTCGTAGTGGTCATAGATGTCCATGGCCGAGCGGACGAAGTGCACGTCCGCTCGCGACCCCGCGCTCTCGATCCGGTGCAGACCGCTCCTCGTCTTGTCGAGCAGGCGCGCGGCCTCCTCCAGCCGCAAACCCTTGTCTTCCCGCATGCGCCGCAGCCGGCGCGCCAGGCGCACTCGCCGCAGTGTCGGGCTCCGATGCTGACCCACCACTGATTACCTTTCGTGTTCGGATGAGCACGATGTTGTCATCTGGAACGCCCGGGGCTGGGATTTCCACCCACCCGCGACCCGCCCGGCCTGCACTGCCAGGAAGGACGCCTTCCGGACGCTCAGCGCCAGGAAGGACGCCTTCCTGGCATGGCGCCCGCGCTCGGTACCGTTGGGCTCGTCATGGTCAACCTCGTCAACCTCGAAGCCGTGTCCAAGAGCTACGGCATGCGGCCGCTGCTGGACGGCGTGTCCCTCGGCGTGGGCGCGGGCGACCGGATCGGCGTCGTCGGACTCAACGGCGGCGGCAAGACCACACTGCTGGAGCTGCTGGCCGGCATCGTGCCGCCGGACTCCGGGCGGGTCAGCCGCGCCCGCGATCTGCGTCAGGCCGTCGTCACGCAGCGCACCGAGCTGCCCGAGGGCTCGACCGTGCGGCACGCCGTGCTCGACCCGCTGGGCATCACGGCCGAGCACGAGTGGGCGGCCGACCCACGGGCGCGCGCGATCCTCGGCGGGCTGGGCATCACCGCGCTCGGCGTCGACGCGCCGGTGGCGACGATGTCCGGTGGCGAGCGGCGCCGCGTGGCGCTGGCCGCCGCGCTCGTGCCCGAGCTGGACCTGCTGATCCTCGACGAGCCGACCAACCACCTCGACGTCGAGGGCGTCCGCTGGCTCGCCGACCACCTGCTCGCCCGTGGCACGGCACTCGTGGTCGTCACGCACGATCGCTGGTTCCTCGACACGGTCGCCACGAACACGTGGGAGGTCGTGGGCGGCCGGGTCGAGCAGTACGAGGGCGGCTACGCGGACTGGGTGTTCGCCCGCGCCGAGCGCGCCCGGCTCGCCGCGAGCCTGGAGGAGAAGCGGCGCAACCTCGCCCGCAAGGAGCTCGCGTGGCTGCGCCGCGGCCCGCCCGCGCGGACGTCCAAGCCGCGCTACCGGATCGAGGCGGCCGAGGCGCTGATCTCCGACGTGCCGCCGCCGCGTGACTCGGTCGAGCTTCTCGCGTTCGCCAAGCGGCGGCTCGGCCGGACCGTGTTGGAACTGGAGGACGCCTTCGTCACGTTGGGGTCACGGACGCTCGTGGACGGGCTGACCTGGCGGCTCGGGCCGGGCGACCGGATCGGGCTTGTCGGCGTCAACGGCTCGGGCAAGACCACGGTGCTGCGGTTGCTCGCGGGCGACCTCGAACCCGACACGGGCAAGCGGATCCAGGGGCAGACCGTGCGGCTGGCGTACCTGAGCCAGGAGCTGCACGACCTGCCCGGGTCACTGCGCGTGCTGGAGGCGATCGAGGAGATCGCCCGCCGGGTCACGCTTGGCCGCCAGGAGCTGTCGGCGTCGCAGCTGGCCGAGCGGTTCGGGTTCCCGGCCGCGCGTCAGTGGACACCGGTGGCGGACCTGTCCGGCGGCGAGCGGCGGCGGCTGCAGCTGGCCCGGCTGCTGATGGCCGAGCCGAACGTGCTGCTGCTCGACGAGCCGACGAACGACCTGGACATCGACACGTTGCAGCAGCTGGAGGACCTGCTCGACGGCTGGCCGGGCACGCTCGTGGTCGTCTCGCACGACCGGTACCTGGTCGAGCGCGTGTGCGACTCGGTGTACGCGCTGCTCGCGGACGACAAGACGGCCGGCTCGGTCACGCACCTGCCCGGCGGCATCGACGACTACCTCGCCCGTCGCGGGGCCGCTCGCCGTTCTCCCGCACCGATTCCGGCCTCGCGGTCGGTGTCGGCGTCGGCCGAGCAGCGGGCCGCGCGTAAGGACCTGGCCCGGCTGGAGCGGCGGCTGGACGCGCTGACCGCGCGCGAGGCGGACCTGCACGCCGCGCTGGCCGACGCGGCCACCGACGCGGCGCGGTTGCTGGCGCTGGACGCCGAGCTGCGGGAGGTGCTCGCCGAGAAGGTGACCGTGGAGGAGCGGTGGCTGGAGATCGCCGAAGTCACGGAGTAGCCACCGTTGGCTCCTCAGTCGCCGTTGCCCATGGGAATGCGGACGACCTTGCCGTGGTACTCGCTCTCTTTGGCACTGGCCGCCAGGAAGGCGAACAGGTGCTCGTCGTTGGCGGCCATTCCGTCGATGAACGGATCTTGTTCCTGATAGTCCTCGGGTGCGTCCAACCCGGACTCGAACATGACGTCGAGCGTTCCGTTCGGCGCGATCTTGACGGCACCCCGGAAGCCGTCGCTTTCGTCAGGGCAGCAGTTGAGACCGACGTAGACGTTGCCGGACTCGTCGGCGGCGATGTCCGTCGGCATGAGGAGTTCGACCTCGGTTGCTCGGGCACCGTCGGTGGGTACCGCCGAGCCGCCACCACCAACGGCTTCGATGGTTCCGTCGGGGTTGATCCGATACAGGATCATGGTCGCGTCCTGTTCGGTACGACCGGCGAGCAGGAAGACTCGGCCGTCCGGGCCGACCGCGATCCTCTCGGGCTTGAAATCCGCGTCCAGTGCCTTGCCGCCATCCTCGATGTCTCGGGTCCATCCGCCCGAGCCGGCGATGGTCTCCAACCGTTCGTCGGCGTAGCGGAGGATGCGATTGCCCGCCGCGTCCGCGAGATAGAGCGCGCCATCGGAACTCACGTCGAGGTCCACGATCGGCCCGATCTTCTCGAAGGTGCGTGCGGCGCCCGACTCGCCATAGATTTCCGCCCACTCGTCGACCGGACACAGCTCCTCTCGCGGGACGAGACGGGTTCGCCGGCCGTCGGCGTCGACCCGTTCGAGATCGCACACGGAGACCAGGTAGGCACCGTCGTCCGGGCCGGGAACCAGCCGCACGTGCTCGTCGGTGTCGGTACCGAAACGTACGACTCCATCGGCGTCGGCAACCAGGCCCCACCCGGAGCCCCAGACGCCGAGCCGGCCGTCCGGTGTCGCCACCATGGCATTGACGTCGCCGAGCTCGACGTCGTCGAGGGAATCACCCGTGGACTCCCCGACCTCCGTGTCGCCCTCGTCGTCGCCCATCGCCTCGGTGCCGTCGGGAAAGCCGGTGAACGGGCCGAGGGACGGGCGGTTGAGCCATAGCAGCAGTCCGCCGACCAGAACGACGCCGGCCGCGATCACCGCGAGTAGCTTCCAGCGAGTATGCAGTGCCATGACCTCAGACCCCCGTGATCTCGAGTGCTGTCTGGCACCCAACCACATCGGCCACGACGGCACCTGGTCAGCGAGCACCGTTAGGGTTCTGGTCATGAGCCAGTTTGTCGACACGCTGATCGCCACGGCCAATGCGGGCGGTCGGCTTCGCGGCGTCACCACGGGCGAACCCCGGGAGGCCGTGCGTACCACGTGGGCGCAGGTGCACGAGCAGGCGCGGGCGATGGCCGGCGCGCTGGTGTCGAGAGGCATGGCGCGCCACGACGCGGTGGCGGTGCTCGCGGCGGAGCCCTCCACGATCGGGCCGGCCGTGCAGGCGGTGTGGTTGGCCGGCGGCAGTGTCACGATGCTGCATCAGCCGACCCCGCGGTCTGACCTCGCGATGTGGGCCGAGGATACCGTGCGCGTGCTGAACATGATCAGCTCGAAGCTCGTGCTGCTGGGTGCGCCGTTCGACCAGCTGGCGCCGGTCCTCGACGAGCACGGCATCGGCTACCAGCTGATGACCGACCTGGCGAACGGCACGCCGCTGGCCGAGGTGGTCGAGGTCGACGAGTCCGCGCCGGCACTGCTGCAGCTGACCTCGGGGTCGACGGCGGAGCCCAAGGCGGTGCGGATCACGCACGGGAACCTGCTGTCGAACATCACGGACATGGCGGCGTGCGCCGAGCTCGACCCCGACTCGGACACCATGGTGTCGTGGCTGCCGATGTTCCACGACATGGGCATGGTCGGCTTCTACACGACGCCGATGACCATGGGCATCGAGCTAGTGAAGGTCACCCCGGCCGACTTCCTGACCGGCCCGCTGCTGTGGGCCGAACTCATCTCCAAGTATCGCGCCACGATCACGGCCGCCCCGAACTTCGCGTACGCGCTGCTCGGCCGCCGTATGTCCGGTGTGGACGATGACGACGCATACGACCTGTCGTCGATGCGGCTGGCGCTCAACGGTGCCGAGCCGATCGACGAGAAGGCCGTGCGGATGTTCACCGACTCCGGCGCGCGGTTCGGCCTGCGGCCCGAGTGCGTGTTCCCGGCGTACGGGATGGCCGAGGGCACGCTCGCGATCTCGTTCCCGCCCCCGTTCACCGGGCTGCGCCTGGACTACATCGACGCCGAGGCTCTCGAGTCCGGCCAGCGGGCGGTGCCGGTGTCGCCCTCTGGCTCGCCGTCGGTGCGCTCGTTCGCGTTGCTGGGCAAGCCGTTGCCGGGCTTCGAGGCCCGCATCGTCGACCAGTCGACGGGCGAGGTCCGCGGCGAGCGCGAGGTGGGGGAGATCCACATCCGCGGCGCCGCGATTACGCCCGGCTACCTGACCGTCGACGGCCCGCTGGCGACGCAGGACGCATCCGGCTGGCTCGCCACGGGCGACCTCGGGTACATCGTGGACGGTGAGATCGTCATCTGTGGCCGCGCGAAGGACGTGATCATCCTGGCTGGCCGCAACATCTACCCGACCGACATCGAGCGCGCGGCGTCCACTGTGGAGGGTGTGCGCGCGGGCAACGCGGTAGCCGTCCGCCTGGACGCCGGCACGCGCCGGGAGCGCTTCGCGGTGGTGGTGGAGTCCCGGAAGGCCGACGACCCGGCGGCGGTTCGCGTACTGCGCAAGCAGGTCGGGGCGCGGGTGTTCGAGGCCGTCAACGCCCGCCCGGTGGCCGTGGAGGTCCTGCCGCCGGGCACCCTGCCCAAGACCCCGTCGGGCAAGCTTCGCCGGGCGGCGGCAGGCGAGCAGGTGGCGGCGCGCTTGAAGTCCACCGACGGGTGAGCGGCGGTGTTTCCACAGCGCCGTGCCTGACAGCGCCGTGCCTCACAGCTCCCGGCGGCGAAGCTCGTTGACCCAGGCCGCGCGGAGTGCTTCGACCGCGCCGGTGTGGTAGCCCTGCCCGATGAAGAAGGTGCGGGAGAGCTTGAGCTTGGCGAGGTCGTCGGGCCGCAGCCCTTCCTCGTCGTCGCTCATGGCGGTGGCCAGTAGCTTGACGAGCCGCTCGACGTCCCCGGGCCGGTAACCACGCTCGCCGGGCGGCGCGGGCGGTAGCGGAAGGGCGAGGACGTCGGAGTCCTGCCACACCTCCATGCCCGATGCTCCGGACCGCTGGTCGCTGGCGGCGTCAGCCGTCTCGCCAGCCTCGCCCGTCTCGCCGGCCGGTCCGCCGGGGCGCTCGCCCGTACCTGTGGGCCCGCCCGGAGCCGTGTGCCCGGCCGGGTGTTCGCGTGGAGGCGTCCCCACCGGTGCGCCCGGCACGGCGTCCGGCTCACCGGCGAAGGCGGCCGGTGGCTTGCCCGCCCGGGAGGGACGTCGGCGTGGGATCGGTGGTGCGTCGGGCTGTTCGGTCGGTGTGGCGGTTGGTTTGCTGGCGTAGTTGCCCAGCCGCTGGCGAGCCCGGGTGGCACGTCGGCGTGGGATGGGTTCGGCCGGTGTGGCGGCTTGTTGCCCGTCGGCCGGGGTGGGGCGGCGACGTGGGGTGGGCTGTTCACCCGGCTCGCTACCGGCCGGATGCGCACCGCCGGCGCCCGGCATGGTTCCTCGCGCGTCGAAGCCGGGGGCCGGCCGGCCCGGGGATGGCCGCTCGCCAGGCGTCGCCGGCTGCCCGTGACCGGGCGCGGCCGGCCGCCCGTGCGAGGTCAGGTGGCCGCCGGGCGGCATCATCGGCTGACCGCTGGGTGGGGTCGGCTGGCTCGGCGCGGGGTGCCCAGTCGGTGCCGCGCCGGACCGGTCGTAGCCGGCGGCCCGTTGGTCGCCGAATCGGCCCGGGGGGCGCCCGGGGGCCGGCGAGTCCGGCGGCGCCTGGTGGGGCCGGCCGGGGGCACGCCACCCGCC
>NZ_JBOHGB010000087.1:0-30044 GCF_050699935.1 Actinophytocola sp. | reverse complement strand
CCTGCAGGTCGCTCGCCGGCATGCCGCCGACGTTCGCCGGCCCGGCCTTCGGCTGTGCCGCACCCGCGGCGCCGCCCGCGACGGAGCTGGGTCCGGCCACCGGGACACTGCCCGAACCCGGACTCGAGCCGTTCGCGCCACCGCTGCCGGAACCGAAGCCGGTGCCCGCACCGGTCGAGAGGCCCGGGGCGAGCGGCCTGCTCCTCGACGACTCGCGCCGCTGCCCGGAGCGGCCGCCGCGGCCCGGCAACAGCGGGTCCAGCACACCGCTGAACGAACCCTGCGTCGGCGTGAACGGGCGGTGCCGGTCCGCTTCGACCCACGGCGTCGACGCGCCGCCCGTGCCCGGCGTGTGCCCGTGGCCGTGGCCGGGGTTGAGCAGGCCGGCCCCGTGCGTGTGCTGGGTGCCGACGGCCGCTTGTCCCTGGTGCACCTCGTCGCGGTGGTCCAGGACCGGCGGTGCCTCGAACGTCGACATCGCCGCGGTGGTCGTGTTCGTGTTCAGCTCGTAGGCGGCCATCACCTCGTACGCCCGCTCCTCGGCGGACGACGCGGTGGCCTCGGCACCCTCGAGGTCGGCCTGCCCCTGCACCACCTGCATCGGTGGCACGGCCGTGGGGTCCGGCTGCACGGGCGGCACGTCCTCGGGCGCGGGCATGTCCGCCCGGGCACGCGCGATGTTCTCCGCCTGGGTCTCCACCGCCGTGCGCATGCCGGCCGCGTCCGCGCCGGTGCCAGTGGCCCACGCCGCGGTGACCGACAGCCGGTCGTACGCCGCCCCGGCCGCCTTACCGGACCAGCTCGCCGCTGAATGCTCGAGGGCCTTCTGCAGGTCCTCGCCGATCTCCCCGAGCGCCGTGGCGATCTCCGCCCAGCGCCGGGACGGCTCAGCCGACGCGGCCGGCCCCGGCCCGTTGTGCAGCAGCAGGTACAGCTCCTTGTGCGTGTGCCCCCGCCAGCGCGCCCCGTCCGCCGGCGGGGCGGCAGGCTGGCTACCTTGCTGCTCGGTAGGTGGAGTCACTCGGTTGGCCCCTTGTCTGCGTTACACCGTATGGAGTTGGTGACCGGCCCGCGCCGCCGGTCAGCCCCCGTCCTCGTTTCTCGCCACACCGCTCTGCCCGTCGTTGTCGACCGCGCTGTACTGCTCGGCGGTCTTGTCGAGGTTCGCCACCGCCACGGTCAGCTGGTCGCGGTAGGCCCGCAGCGAGTCGATCGCGGACGCCACCGTGTCCACGGACCGCTCGTTGAACGCCGTCGCGGCGTCCTTACTCACCGGGTCCTTCGCCCACGCCGCGATCCGGAGCTCCTGGTCGGCGAGCCGCAGCTGCTCGTCGACCCGCGACAGGGCGTCCGTGAACGCGCTGCGCAGAGCCGGCACCGCCTCGGGGTCGATCCTGAGGGCATCGGAGGGTGCCACGTTCGGACCGCCGTTGCCGTGACCGCCGCCGTGCTTGCCTGCCACGCCGCCCTCCAACTGAAACCGCCTGTGTTCGGTTGAACCTTATCCGGTACGGATGCTCGGATTCGACGGTTAACCGTAACTTCGTGAGATCTTTTTCAGAGTTGAGCAAGAGTCTGGCAAGGGGGCGCACGGCGGACAATCCGCCGATCGGCCCGTTCAGTAGGGCTCGTCGCGCCACCGCCGGCGGTGGTCGTGGAAGCCGTCGCGGTGCTCCCGGGTGCCACGCCAACGGTCGTCGCGTCTGCGCTGGTCATGACCCCGCCAGCGGGAGCTCGAGACCGCGATGAAGATGAACGGCAGCAGGAAGATGAACGGCAGCTTGACGATGAACATCAGGACGACCGCGAGCGCGACCGCGACGAACGGGAGCAGTACCGGGACGGCCTTGTGGCCCAACGACGCCATGCGGGCGGACGCGGGGGCGGGCGGCGGTGCGGGCCGGCCGAACGAGGGGCGCGGTTCGGGGAGGTCACCGAACAGGTCGAGCAGCTCCCCGCGGGTCTTGGCGGCGGTGACCTTCGCGGTCCGCTCGCCGTACTCGTCGATGTCGAGCCGGCCGGCGGTCATGTGCTCGCCGAGCTTGCCCAGCGCATCCTCCCGCTCAGTGTCGCTGATGCGGATGTCGGACGGCCGGTACTCGCTCACGTTTTCGATGGTACGGCGGTCCCGCGGTGCCCGGCCGGGACATCCGGCGTCAGCTGAGGAGATTCTCAGTCACGGTCCTCGGCATCGGCTGCCCACGGCTCGGCCCGCTCCCTCGGCGTCGTCAGGGCGACGCCGAGCACCATCGCCACGACCGCCACGCCGACCACGACGAGAAACGTCCACCACGCGCCCGCGGCGGCGGTCAGCACGATCGCCACCGGAAGGCCGACCAGCAGCGACAGCACGCCGATCACGTCCATGACCCGGCTCGCGCGGGTACGCGTCCGGCCGCCGGGCCACTCCGGGTTCGGCACGGGCGGCGGCCTGGGCGAGACCGCGGCGGACAGGTCCGGATGCGGTGCCGGCAGGTCGTCGAAGAGCGCCTCGAGCTCGGACCGCGTGGCCGCGAACATGGCCAGCCGGCAGCGCTGCTCGTACACCTCGTGCGTCAGCCGGCCGCTCGAACGGTGCACTGCGAGCGCCGCGACGGCGTCGTCGCGCTCGGCCGAGCTGATCCGGATCTCCGCCAAGCGACCTCCCCAGCGAGGACTCAGTCCTTGATCTCGCAGAGCACGCCGCCCTGGGTGACCGTCTCGCCGGCGGACACGGCGAGCCCGGTCACCGTACCGGCCTTGTGCGCGGTCACCGGATTCTCCATCTTCATGGCTTCGAGCACCACGATCAGTTCACCGGCCTCGACCTGCTGGCCGTCCTCGACCGCGATCTTGACGATGGTGCCCTGCATGGGCGCGGTGACCGCGTCGCCGGAGGTCGTGGCGGACTTGCCCGACCCGCGCTTGCGCGGCTTGTTCCGCCCCGGTGCCTCGCCGGCCGGCGAGCCTGCCGCGAGCCCGCCCGGCAGCGACACCTCCAGGCGCCGGCCGCCGACCTCGACGACCATCGTGTGCCGCGGCCCCTCCTCGCCCGGCTCGGCGGCGTCGGTGAACGGGGCGATCCGGTTCTCGAACTCGGTCTCGATCCAGCGCGTGTGCACGGCGAACGACCGGCCGGCGTCGTCGCCGACGAACGCCGGGTCGCGCACGATCGCGCGATGGAAGGGAAGGACGGTCGCCATGCCCTCGACGGCCATCTCGTCCAGGGCGCGCCGGGACCGCGCCAGCGCCTGCGCCCGGTCCTCGCCGGTGACGATCACCTTGGCCAGCAACGAGTCGAACTGCCCGCCGATCGTGGTGCCCGACTCGACACCGGAGTCCACGCGCACGCCCGGGCCGTCCGGAGCCACGAACCGGGTGACCACGCCCGGTGCGGGCAGGAAGTCGCGGCCCGCGTCCTCGCCGTTGATCCGGAACTCGATGGAATGCCCGCGCGGCAAGGGATCCTCGTCGAACCGCAGCTTCTCGCCGGCCGCGATCCGGAACTGCTCGCGCACCAGGTCCACGCCCGCGGTCTCCTCCGACACCGGGTGCTCGACCTGCAGCCGGGTGTTGACCTCGAGGAACGAGATCGTCCCGTCCAGGCCGATCAGGTACTCCACGGTGCCCGCGCCGGAGTAGCCGGCCGCCTGGCAGATCGCCTTGGCCGAGGAGTGGATCTGGGCCCGCTGCTCGTCGGTCAGGAACGGCGCCGGGGCCTCCTCGACGAGCTTCTGGTGCCGGCGCTGCAACGAGCAGTCGCGGGTGCCGACCACGACGACGTTGCCGTACTTGTCGGCCAGGACCTGCGCCTCCACGTGGCGCGGCCGGTCCAGGTAGCGCTCGACGAAGCACTCGCCGCGGCCGAACGCGGCGACCGCCTCGCGCACGGCGGACTCGTACAGCTCGGGGATCTCCTCGCGGGTGCGCGCGACCTTGAGCCCGCGGCCGCCGCCGCCGAACGCCGCCTTGATCGCGACCGGCAGCCCATGCTCGTCGGCGAACGCGGCGACCTCGTCCGGGCCGCTCACCGGGTCCTTCGTACCGGGCACCAGCGGCGCGCCGGCCCGCATCGCGATGTGCCGGGCGGTGACCTTGTCGCCGAGGTCGCGGATGGCCCGCGGGTCCGGGCCGACCCAGACGAGCCCGGCGTCGATGACGGCCTGGGCGAAGTCGGCGTTCTCGGACAGGAAGCCGTAGCCGGGATGCACGGTGTCCGCGCCGGCGCGGCGGGCGACGTCGAGGAGCTTGCCGATGTCGAGATAGCTCTCCGCGGCGGTCGACCCGCCCAGCGCGAACGCCTCGTCGGCGAGCCGGACGAACAGGGCGTCGCGGTCCGGGTCGGCGTACACGGCGACGCTCGGCAGGCCCGCGTCCCGGCACGCGCGGATGACGCGAACGGCGATCTCGCCGCGGTTGACGATCAGGACCTTGCTGAGCTCGGCCACGCCCAACTCCTCGTCAAAACTGGTACTTCTGGGGGAGTCTACGGACAGGATGGGTGAGCAGGTTCGAGAGAACGCTCACGCCGGAGTGGACGGGGAGGCGCCGTGAGCGAGAGCGACGGAGCGTTCGCCGTCTGGACGTAGGAGCACCGGAGGCGTGAGGAACGAACGCCGAGGAGCGCACGGAGGAAGACGGCGAGTAGCGCGGGAGCGAAGCGGACCATGAACACCGTGGCGGGCAGGCGATCACCGGTGGCGATCATCGTCGCCGTCGTGCTGTCCGCGCTGGTCGCGGGCGGTGCGCTGGTCGTCGCCAACCAGGTGCGCGACCGGCCCGTTGCGGCGCCGACGACGACCGCGGCGCCGACGCCCTCGGTGGGGCCGGACGGGTGTCTGGTGCGGCCCTGCAAGGTCCTCGCGACGACCCCGGTGGCCGGCACGACCGTCGAGCTGATCGCCGACCGGGGTGCGCGCTCGGGCCGGCTGCGGATCGGCGGCCCGTCCGCCCGCGACGTGATCGACGTGACCGTCACGGAGCTCGGCGTGAAGTTGACGCCGAGGTCGCTGCAGTGCGTGGCGGGCACGCTGTCGGCCTGCCTGATCCGCGGCCCCTACGACCGGGGCACGGCCGGGCAGGTGGTCGTCGGCCGGTCGGGCAAGTGGAACTCGCTGGCCAAGCCGTACGTGTCCGACGCCGGATACCTGGCGCTGGCCGAGGTCACCGCCGACGTGGGCCCGGAGGTGGTCGCGGTCCAGCACGACTGCTCGGCGGGGTCGGACTGCGCGGAGGCGCCGGTCTTCGCCCAGGTCTTCACGATGGGTGGCAGGGAGGCGGGCTGCACGCAGGACTTCGGCTCCGTGGAGTCGCTGCCCACCGAGATCCGCTCCGGCGACCTGGCGGACTGTGACTAGCGGCCGGGACTAGCGGCCGGCCCAGAGATCGACCACGGAAACGCCCACCTCTAGCAGCAGTCGGCGGGTCAGCGGGAGGCTGACGCCGATCACGCTCGACGGGTCGCCGTCCACGCCGTCGACGAACCAGCCGCCGTAGCCGTCCAGGGTGAAGCCGCCCGCGACCGCCAGCGGCTCGCCGGTGGCGATGTACGCGTCGATCTCCGCGGGGCTGGGGCTGCCGAAGCGGATCGTCGTCTGGGCCGTGCCGCTCGCCAGGTCGCCGAGGACACCGCCCTGGATGCGCACCACCGCGTGGCCGGTGAGCAGGATCCCGGTGCCGCCGCCCATCGTGACCCACCGCTCGCGGGCCCGGTTGGGGCTGCCGGGCTTGCCGACCAGCATCCCATCGTGGGCGAGCATCGAGTCGCAGCCGACGACCACGGAGTCGGGGTGCACGTCGGCGACCGCCGCGGCGACCGTGCGTGCCTTGGCCTCCGCCAGCGCGGCCACCAGCTGCTCGGGCGTCGCGCTGGGCAGCGTCGCGGCCAGCGCGTCCTCGTCCACACCGGACACGTACTGGACGGGCTCGACGCCGGCGGCGCGCAGGACGTCGAGGCGTGCGGGGGATTGCGAGGCGAGGACCAACTGCACTAGTCCGCCTCCCCGGGATCAAAAGTGTTGGTCGCGTTCCGACGGATGGTGCGGATTTCGGGTTGATTGTGGTTGGGGGCCGTCACGGTACCCCTGAGGTCACCTTGGTCGGCTCGAGACCTCACACGATGATCCAGACCCCTAGCCGACTCGTGCGCGGTACGGGTCAGTCGCGGCAGGCGGATGCCGGCCGCCGCGAGGACTCCCAGTACCAGCACGGCGATCGGCAGCACGAGGCTCGCCTTCGCGGCGATGGTGAACCCGTCGTGGAAGACCTCGGTGACGATCCGGCGCACGATGTCGGCCACGTCCGGGTCCAGGTTCGACGGCACGGGCGGCGCGGTCGAGTCGAACTGGCTCGCGGTGTTCGCCGCGTCCGTGACCCGGTCGACGAACTCCTCCCGGTAGCGCGGCGGCAGCCGCTCGGCGTACTGGCGCGCCGCGTCCGGCACCGCGAACGCCACGCCCACCTGCAGCACCATCCCCACCGCCGCGCTGCCGAGCACGCCGCCGACCTGCCGCGAGGTATTGAACACGCCCGACGCCGCCCCGACCATCTCCGCCGGCACTCGCGCGGTCGCCGCGGCCGTCAGCGGGGCGAACACGCAGCCGATGCCCACGCCGGCCACCACCAGCCCGGGGATCAGCGCCACCGGGTCGGTCTCCGGCTCGGCGAGCCACGCGAGGAACCCGGTGCCCGCGGCGAGGGTCAGCAGCCCGCTCATGATCAGCGTCCGCGCGCCCACCCACGCCCACACCGCGCCCACGGCGATCGCCGTGATGCCGGCCGCCACCGCCATGGGCAGCGCCAGCACGCTCGAGGCCAGCGGCGAGAGGCCCAGCACGGTCTGCAGGTACAGCACCAGCGGCAGGAACATGCCCGTCGTCGCGAACCCGAGCGCCGCATGGGTCAGGTTCGCCGCCCCGAACGTGCCGGCCGCCTCGCTCCCGGTGAACAGCGCGTTCGGCACCAGCGGCTCGACGCCGGTCGGCCCGGCCGTCTCCGCCCGGCGGAACCGCACCTGGCGCCACGCGAACAGCGCGAGCAGCACGAGCCCGGCGATGATCAGGTGCACCACCGTGACCGGGCCGAACGCCGGTCCCCAGTGGTAGTGCTGGCCGTTCTGCACGCCGAACACGAGCAGGAGCAGGCCCAGCGAGCACAGCGCCGCGCCGAGCGCGTCGAACCGCAGCGCCCGGTGCGGCTGCCAGTCGGGCAGCGCCACCACCGCGATCACCAGGCTCGCCACGCCGATCGGCAGGTTGATCAGGAAGATCCACTCCCAGCCGACGTTCTCCACCAGCAGGCCGCCGATGACCGGCCCGGTGATCGTCGCGACGCCGGCCACCGCGCCCCAGACGCTGATCGGCAGCCCGCGCTTCTCCGGCGGGAAGAGCCGGGTGATGAACGACAGCGTCTGCGGGGTCATCGCCGCCGCGCCGAGACCCTGGACCGCGCGGGCCGCGATCAGCATGCCGGGCGAGGTCGCGAGCCCGCACCACAGCGACGCCCCGGTGAAGATCACCAGGCCCACGACGAGTACCCGCTTCGGCCCGTACCGGTCGCCCAGCCGGCCGGTGAGCAGCAGCGGCACGGTGTTGGCCAGCAGGTAGACGCTGTTGACCCAGACGACCTCGTTGAGGTTCGCCTCCAGCCCGGTGAGCATGGCCGGGATCGCCACGGTGACGATCGTGGAGTCGAGCATGATCATGAAGAAGCACGCGCACAGCGCCCACATCGCCGTCCACGGCCCGCGCATCCTCGTGTCCCCTCCCCACCCGGTCGTCGTCCGCCGGCGGTCAGCTCCGCCGGTCAGCGAAGTCTGCCTGACCCAGGTGGCGGGCTTGCTAGAAGGCTGACGCGCGCCACGCACCGGGCCCGTGCCGGTGCGGGGTACGCATCAGCGAACCACGGTCCGACCACCGGGAGCGGGGAGGCGGTTCCGCCCGCTCGGCACCGGCCGACGCGAGTGCCACCACGGCGGCGGTCAGCGCGGCCAGCTCCTCGTCGTCCGGATTTCCCCGCACGACCCGCAGGACCGGCCTGCCAGGAAGGACGCCTTCCGGACGCTCAGTGCCGTGAAGGACGCCTTCCTGGCATTCGCCGCCGCCGCTGCCGCCGCCGCTGCTGCCGCCGCCGCTCACAGGGGGATGTTCCCGTGCTTCTTGGGGGGCAGGGTCTCCCGCTTCTCGCGCAGCAGCCGCAGGGCCCGGGCCACGTGGCCGCGGGTGTGCGAAGGCGGGACGACCGCGTCGACGTAGCCGCGCTCGGCCGCCTGGTACGGGTTACACAGGGTGTCCTCGTACTCCTGCTGCAACCGGGCCCGCAGCTCGTCCACGTCCTCGCCCCGGTCGGCGGCTGCGGCGAGCGTCTTGCGGTGCACGATGTTCGCCGCACCCTGGGCACCCATCACCGCGATCTGCGCGGTGGGCCAGGCGAGGTTCATGTCCGCGCCGAGGTGCTTGGAGCCCATCACGTCGTACGCGCCGCCGTAGGCCTTGCGGGTGATCACGGTGACCTTGGGAACGGTGGCCTCGGCGTAGGCGTAGATCAGCTTGGCGCCGCGGCGGATGATGCCGTTCCACTCCTGGTCGGTGCCGGGCAGGAAGCCGGGCACGTCGACGAAGGTCAGCACCGGCACGTTGAACGCGTCGCAGGTCCGCACGAACCGGGCCGCCTTCTCCGAGGCGTTGATGTCCAGGCAGCCGGCGAACTGGGTCGGCTGGTTCGCCACGATGCCCACGCTCGCGCCCTCCACCCGGCCGAAGCCCACGAGCACGTTCGGTGCGAACAGCGGATGCACCTCGAGGAACTCGCCGTCGTCGACGATGTGCGTGATCACCTCGTGCATGTCGTAGGGCTGGTTGGGCGAGTCGGGGATCAGCTCGTCCAGCTCGCGGTCGACGTCGGTGATCGACTCGGCCACCGCAGCCGCCTCGGTGAAGCCGGAGAAGATCGGCGGGTCGGACAGGTTGTTGGACGGCAGGAACGACAGCAGCTCCTTGACGTAGGAGATCGCGTCGTCCTCGTCGGCGGCGAGGTAGTGCGCGTTGCCGGACTTCGTGTTGTGCGTGCGCGCGCCGCCGAGGTCCTCGAAGCCGACGTCCTCGCCGGTGACGGTCTTGATCACGTCCGGGCCGGTGATGAACATGTGCGAGGTCTGGTCGACCATCACCACGAAGTCGGTCAGCGCCGGGGAGTACACGTGCCCACCCGCGTTCGCGCCCATGATCAGCGAGATCTGCGGGACGACGCCGGACGCGCGGGTGTTGCGGATGAAGATCTCGCCGTACAGGCCGAGGGACACCACGCCCTCCTGGATGCGCGCGCCGCCGCCCTCGTTGATGCCGATGATCGGCCGGCCGGTCTTCACGGCCAGGTCCATCACCTTGAGGATCTTCTCGCCGTACACCTCACCGAGCGCGCCGCCGAACACCGTGACGTCCTGGCTGAACACGCACACCGGGCGGCCGTCGATCGTGCCGTGCCCGGAGACCACGCCGTCGCCGTAGGGCCGGTTGGCCTCCAGCCCGAAGTTGGTGGACCGGTGCCGGGCCAGCTCGTCGAGCTCGACGAACGACCCGGGGTCGAGCAGCATGTCGATCCGCTCGCGGGCGGTCTTCTTGCCGCGCGCGTGCTGCCTGGCCACCGCCCGCTCGGAACCCGCGTGCACGGCCTCCTCGCTGCGCCGGTACAGGTCGGCGAGCTTGCCGGCGGTCGTGTGGATGTCGGCATCTCCCGCGGGCGGCTCGCCGAGTGGCGCGGTGGCACTGCTCATGTCTGTCGAGCCTAGCCACCGGATCGCAGGTCGCAGCGTTGCTTCGGTCACGGCCGGACAAGCCGGACACCGGACGCGGCCCCGCCGAGGAGTGACCGCGGGGACCTGTTCACCGGCTCTCGTCCCGGTAGGTTGAACTCCGTGACCGGACAACGTGGCGACAAGCCGGATGAACTGGACGTGCTGGTCCTCCGGGAGCAGCTGGTGGCGCCGAACGGTCCCTACGCCGCGCTGGACGTCGTGGCCAGCACCGGGTCGACCAACGCCGACCTGGTCGCGACGGCCGGGCGGGGTGGCGCGGACCGCTCTGTGCTGATCGCGCAGACCCAGACCGCCGGGCGTGGGCGGCGGGACCGCCGGTGGGTCTCGCCGGCCGGGACCGGGATCTACCTGTCCGTGCTGCTGCGCCCGTCCGCCGTGCCCCCCGAGCGCCTGGGCACGCTCGGCCTGGTCGCCGGTCTCGCGCTCATGCACGTCGCCGCCGAGGCCGGGGTCACCGCGAGCCTCAAGTGGCCCAACGACCTCATGATCGGCGGTGCCAAGTGCGCCGGCGTGCTCGCCGAGTCCGTGCCCGACGGCGCCGCCCAGGCCGCGGTCGTCGGCATCGGCCTCAACGTCGGCCCGCTGCCCGGGGACGTGCCGGCCGGCCCGGGCGGGCTCGCGGCCACCTCCCTCGCGGCACACGGCGCGAGGACGACCGACCGTGACGTGCTCGCCGCCTGGTGGCTGCGCGCGTTCGTCGAGCTGGAGTCGGCCTGGCGGCTCGCCGAGGGCGACGTCGAGCGCAGCGGCGTGCTCACCGGCTACCGCGAGGCGTGCGGGAGCATCGGCCAGCGGGTGCGCGCGGAGCTGCCGGACGGCTCGGCCCGCACCGGCGTCGCGGTCGACCTCGACTCCCGCGGCCAGCTGTTGATCAAGGCCGACGACGGCTCGGTCGCCGCGATCTCCGCCGGTGACGTGGTCCACCTGAGAAACGCCGACCAGGATTGACCGGTCCGCGCACCCACTCCTCGCCGCTCGCCGGTACGGTAACCCGGTCACCATCGGAGAGGCGCTACCGGGAGGACGCCGTGCCTTATCCAGACGACCTGCTCAGCGACGGCGAGCGCGTCATTCTCCACAAACACTCGCACTGGAAGATGCTTCTGGTGCCCTACCTCGTGCTGATCGTCACCCTGGCGCTCGGCGGGTGGCTCGCGTATCTCGTGCGAGACCAGTCGTGGAACATGATCGCCTGGATCGCCATCGGCGTCGTCGGCCTGGCGATCCTGGTCTGGCTGTTCTTCGTGCCGTTCATCCGTTGGCGGACGACTCACTTCATCGTGACGACCGACCGCGTGATGGCCCGCGAGGGCGTGATCAACCGGACCGGCATCGACATCCCGCTGGGCCGCATCAACAGCGTCCGGTTCGAGCACGGTCTGGCCGACCGGATCTTCGGCTGCGGCACGCTGATCATCGAGTCCGCCTCGCAGGAGCCGCTGGAGTTCGACGACATCCCCAAGGTGGAGAGGGTGCACACCCTGATCTACCGCGAGGTCAACGACAACCCGCACGACGACTTCGCCGGCGGCGTCTCCGAGCAGCCCCCGCAGAGCACCCAGCTCCAACCGCCGCAGGGCTGAGTTGATGACCGCGCGGGATCTCGGGCTCCCGGTCCGGGTACCGGGCGGGGGGCTGCCGGCCGCCGTCACGATCTGGGAGGTCGGACCGCGCGACGGGCTGCAGAACGAGCAGGCCGTCGTGCCGGTCGCGGTCAAGCTCGAGTTCCTCGACCGGCTCGCCGACGCGGGCCTGTCGACGATCGAGGCGACGAGCTTCGTGCACCCCAAGTGGGTGCCGCAGCTCGCCGACGCCGAGGAGCTGCTCTCCGGGCTGTCCATGCGGGACGGTGTGCGCTACCCCGTGCTGGTGCCCAACGAGCGCGGGCTGGACCGCGCGCTCGCGGCCGGCGTGCGGCACATCGCGATCTTCGCCAGCGCCACCGAGTCGTTCGCGAGCCGCAACCTCAACCGCACGCTCGACTCGCAGCTGGAGATGTTCGAGCCGGTCCTCACCCGCGCGCTCGCCGAGGGCATGGACGTGCGCGGGTACGTCTCGATGTGCTTCGGCGACCCGTGGGAGGGCGCCGTCGATCCGGCGGCGGTCGTCTCGGTCGGCAGGCGGCTGCTCGACCTGGGCTGCTCGCAGCTCTCCCTCGGCGACACGATCGGCGTGGCCACCGCGGGCCAGGTCTCGGCGCTGCTCGACGCGTTCGCGGCGGCCGGCGTGGGAATGGACGCGCTCGCCGTGCACTTCCACGACACCTACGGCCAGGCGCTGACCAACACGCTCGCCGCGCTTCGTCATGGGGTGACCACAGTGGACTCCTCGGCGGGCGGGCTCGGCGGCTGCCCGTACGCGGAGTCGGCCACCGGCAACCTCGCCACCGAGGATCTGGTCTGGCTGCTCGACGGGCTCGGCGTGCGGACCGGCGTGGACCTCGACAGGCTCGCCGACACCAGCGCCTGGCTGGCCGGCGAGCTGGGCCGGCCGAGCCCGTCCCGCGTGGTCCGTGCGCTGCGGGGGTGACCCATGGACATCCTCGAGCTGACCCCACGGACCTGGCCCGCGCTGGAGACGTTGTTCAGCGCGAACAAGACGGTCGGCGCCTGCTGGTGCTGCTGGTTCATGCGGCCGGGCAAGGAGATCGACGCCAACTGGGGCGAAGGCAACAAGAGGTACCTGCGGGAGAAGGTCGACGCGCGAGCGCCGCTCGGCCTGCTCGCGGTCGAGGACGACGAGCCGCTGGGCTGGGTGGCGGTCGCGCCGAGACCGACTTACCCGCGGCTGGACACCTCCAAGATCACGCGGTCCGACGCCGGTCCGGACACGTGGTCGGTCACCTGCTTCTTCGTGCACCGGCGGGCGCGCCGCCGGGGTCTCGCCGCCACGCTGCTGGACGCCGCCGTGGACTACGCGGGCGAGCACGGGGCGGCGGCGGTGGAGGGCCATCCGGTGGACACCGAGGGCACGCGCCGGTCGTCGGGCGACGTCTACCACGGCACGCTGAACATGTTCCTCGCCGCGGGCTTCGCGCTCGTGGACCGGCGTGGCAAGCGGCGGGCGTTGGTACGCAAGGAAATTAGTGGGGAAGTCCGGTGACGCCGCGGCTCGCGTCGGTGGCCGGCTCGGCGGTGCTGGTGTGGCGCCTGCCCACCCCGCTGCTGACGATCTCGTCCGGCCCGCTCGGCGGCGGGCTCGGCGTGCGGCACTGGGTGCTGAACGCGACCGTGCCCGACGGCTACGCCCGGCTCGACCCCGACGTGCACCTGAGGGAGCTCGCGGGCGCGCTCGGACTGGCCGGCGAGGGCACCGGGTTCCTCACCGCCGTCGACGTCCGCGAGGTCCTGCACCGGGAGGAGGACGGCGTGCACGCGTCGGTCACCACCGGCGTCGGCTCGCACCCCACGTGGGCGGCCGCGCCCGCCGACGCGGTGGCGACCGGGCCCGGGACGATCAACGCGGTGTGCTTCGCGCCCGTCCGGCTGTCCCCGGCCGCACTGGTCAACGCGGTCGCCACGGTCGCCGAGGCGAAGGCACAGGCGCTGCGGGACGCGGGCGTGCCCGGCACCGGCACGAGCACGGACGCGACGGCCGTGCTGTGCCCGGCGGACGGTCCGGCCGAGTCCTTCGGCGGCCCGCGCTCGCCGATCGGTGCGGCGCTCGCACGTGTGGTGCACTCGGCCGTGTCCGCGGCGTTGCGGAGTCGTTGAAGTCACCGGAACCGAGGCGCCCGGACCCGCGTCCAAGTCGAGACCGACGACCATGCCGTCACCCCAGCGGAGGTAGCCGTGGAGGCTGACCACCGAGCTCAGGTCGAGGAACTGCTCGCGGGGTACCGCCGCAGCCGGGAGCAGTTAGGCGCCGTACACCGCAAGCTCACCACCCTCCAGCAGTCGGCGACCAGCGAGGACGGTCTGGTGACGGTCACCGTCGGCGCGCATGGCCGGCTCACCGAGCTGGTCATCGTCGACTCCGCGTACCGCAAGCTGCGCCCGCACGAGCTCGCCGCGGCCATCGTCAAGCTGACCGAGACCGCGGCCGCGAAGGTGTCCCGCGCGGCCGGCGAGACGATCGCGCCGCTGCTGCCGGCGGACACCGACCCCGACGCGCTGCTGCGTGGTACGGCCGACCTCAGCCCGGCGGAGCTCAAGCCGGAGCCGCCGGATGCCGACGAGACCTTCGAGGACCTCAGCTGGATGCGTGCCGGGGGTGGGAAGCGATGAGCGACGGGTACGAGGTCGATCCGGCCCGGCTGGCCCGGCAGGCCGGACAGTTGGACCCGCTGGTCGACGAGGTCACGTCGATCCACAGCACGCTGGCCGCGGCGCTGGCTGAAGCCGGTGCGTGCTGGGGGTCGGACGCCGTCGGGCAGAGCTTCGGCGGCGCGCACGCCGGTCCCTCCGACGCCACGTTGCGGCAGCTGGGTGACCTGCCGTCGCGGCTCGGTTCGGTCGGCACCCGGTTCACCGACACGGCGGCGCGGTACGAGGGCGACGACCAGCACGGCGTCCAGCGCCTACGCGCCGCCGGACCCGACGTGGCCGAGGCCTAGCCATGGGCATCGAGCTTCCCCCCGAGCTCACCGACGTCGCCGCGCAGGCGGGCGTGGCGTGGCCGGAGGCCGACGAGGAGGCCATGGCCAGGCAGGCCCAGGCGTGGCGTGAGGCCGCCACGAGCATGTCGACCGTCACGACGGATG
Source organism: Actinophytocola sp. (assembly GCF_050699935.1). NCBI lineage: Bacteria > Bacillati > Actinomycetota > Actinomycetes > Pseudonocardiales > Pseudonocardiaceae > Actinophytocola > Actinophytocola sp. The sequence continues at coordinate 15,552 of NZ_JBOHGB010000087.1, read as the reverse complement.
CGGACACGACCGTGCGGGGCGCGCTCGGTTCGGTGCGTGGGGACACCGGGACCGCGGCCACGCAGCACTGGCAGACGTTCGTCGAGCCGGACTCGGGCCACCTGACGTCCACGGTCCGCGGCATGAACGACGCGGCCGACCGCCTGGAGCACGCCGCCGGGCAGGTGGGTGCCGCGAAGGTCGAGATCGTGCGGAACCTGGTGTCGCTGGCCCAGAACTCCGACGCCGCCCACAGCGCGGCTGCGGCCGGCCACCCGATGGCCCTCGCCGGACTGGAGACCGCGATCAACGGCACGTCCGCGAACGTGGCGAACATCGAGTCGCACCTGGTCGACGCCGTACGGCCGGCGTCCGGTGTGGACATGTCCGGGGTGCGCGACGCGGTCGACGCCAACCCGGGCACCCACGGCCCCCGGCCGCTGACCGGCGCACTCACCGACACCACCCGAGGCGCGACCGACCTCGTCGCGAACACGGCCCACGGCGCCTCGAACCTCGTCGGGGACACCGGGCACGGCGCGGCCGGTGTGGTCGACGGTGGGCACGGTTCGGGCGGTTCGGGTCCCGCGGGAGCGGCCGGAAACCTGGTGGGCGACACGGTCCGCGGTGGGGCGGAGCTGGTGGGCAGCACGGGGCACGGCGCCGCGGATCTGGGGCGTGGTGCGGCCGGTCTGGTGGGCGACACCGGGCATGGTGCTGCTGGTTTGGTGGCTGACACGGGGCGTGGCGCGGCGGAGGTTGTTGGTGAGGCTGGGCGTGGTGCGGTTGGCGATGTGGGGCATGGCGTGGCCGGTCTCGTCGGCGACACGGGACGTGGTGCGGCCGGTCTGGTGGGCGAGGCCGGGCGTGGTGCGGGGGAGGTTGTCGGTGAGGCTGGGCGTGGTGCTGTTGGTGACACCGGGCGTGGCGCGGCCGGTGTCGTGAGCGATGTGGGGCAAGGCACGGCCGGTGTCGTGGGCGATGCCGGGCGTGGTGCGGCCGAGGTGGTCGGTGAGGCCGGGCGTGCTGCGGCCGGCGACGCGGCGCCCGGGCCGGCGAACCTCGTGGGCGATGCGCCGGGGATCGGGCACGGCGGCAATCTCGTGGGCGACGCCGTGCACGCGGTCGCCGGCGGCGCGGGGAACGTCGGCGGCGGGTACGGCGATCCGGAGATCACCGGCCCGGTGCCGTTCGACAGCTCGTGGGGCCTGAGCCTGGACGAGGACCGCCCGACGCCGCCGACCGGACAGACGGTGCAGGCGGGCTTCGCGGGTGGCGTGGAGCTCGCGGGCGCCAACCCGGTGGCGAACCTGCCACCAGCGGCCCCGGTGGTCGGCGGCGCGCCGGCTCCCGGTGCGAGCCCGGGCAATCTCGGCGGCTCCCCGATTCTCGGCGGCGGTGGTCCGGCCTTCGGCGGCGCTCCCGGAGCACCCGCCCCCGGAGTGGTCGGCGGTCCGATCTCCGGTGGCGCCGCCCCGGGTGGGCACGCTCCCGGCGGCGCGCGCCCCACGCCCGGCGGCGCGATCGGTGGTGCGCCAGGCGTTCCGGCCGCCGGCGCTGCTCGTCCCGTGCTCGGTGGTGCGATGCCCGGCGCGGGCACTCCGACGGTCCCCGGCACGCCCGCGGCACCCGGTGACACGGGCCGCGCAGTCGGCGAAGGCGCCGGCCGTCAGGGATCCGGCGGTGCGGCCGGCGCAGCCGCACCAGGAGCGGGCACCCAACGCCCCGTGCCCGGCGCCCCAGGCATCGGCGCTCCTGGAACCGGCGCTCCTGGGACTGGCGCTCCACGTACCGGCGGCCCCGGAATCGGTGGTCCAGGGAGCGGTGGTCCAGCGGGCGGTGTGCCCGGTGCGGTCGCGGCCGGCGGCGGGCGCTCGGACGCATTCCTCCCCGAACCCCGCAAGGGCGGCTACAGCGCCGCCGTCCCCCCGGCGTCGCCGGCAGCCGCGGCCGCCGAGGCGGCGGACCAGGACGAGGCGCTCGCGCTGTTCTGGGTGCACATGTTCCCCATCGGGCACATGCCGGTGGCCGCGGACCGGCCGGCGCGTCAGCTGCCCGCGCCGCCCGCGGAGCTCGACTACGCCGCGGGCCTGCGGTTCGGGCCGGGTGACCACCCGCGGGCCGACCTCGTCGACAGTGCCGAGCGAAGGGCGGCGCTGCACGAGGGCGTGGCGCCGCTGGAGCCCTCCGGCGCGCTGCCGGCGGACTCGCCGCGGGTCACGGAGCTGGCAGCGGGCCACGACCCGCTCGGTGGCGAGAACGAGCGGGACTGGGAACGCCGGTACCTGGTGCGGTTCGGCAGCGTGACGCCACACGGCATCAGCCGCGAAGGTGTGGAGTTCGCGTGGCCTCCCGGGGAGCAGTACCCCGAGGGCGGCAGCGCGGAGGCCGAGGCCGAGGTGCTCGAGGAAGGCGCCGAGCTCGACCGGTTCGGCCGGTGGGAGGGCCGGGTGTTCGCCGCGGCCGGCACGCCGTTCGCGCAGCGGTCGCTGCCGCCGGCGCACCTGGAGCTCGGCTACCGCCGGTACCGGGTGCTGCGCCCGCTGCCGGTGTGGCGGGCCATGTCCGCGGCGTGGTTCGCGCAGACTGGCGGCGGTATCCGCTACCGCACCACGCACTCGGCCATGGAGCTCGTCGCGCTCGGCTACCTGGCCGACATCACCGCGGACGTGAGCGCGTGAGCGACAGCGCGGAGCAACCCGAGGAGTCAGCAGAATGAACGCCGAGTCGATCACCGAGTGGCTGGCCGCCGTCGGCGTCCCGGCGGCCATCGTGTCGATCGGCGCCGAGGCCGACAACGCGTGGTGCCTGATCCGCGACGACCGGCCGGACGAGGAGGGCACCTACGGCTGGGAGGTCTTCTGGCGCGAGCAGGGCAACCGCTACGACTGGGCCCGCTTCACCAACGAGCAGGTTGCCTGCCACTACCTGTTCGGCCGCCTGACCTGGGCCCAGGTCGTCCGCGGCGCCGTGGGCCTGCTCCCCGCACCCGCCTAGCCGCGGCGAGATCAGCCCTGCAGCACCGCCAGCGCGGCGTCGTGCACGTGGCCGTTCGAGGCGATGGCCGAGCCGTGGTCGAAGCCAGGCCGGCCCGACAGGTCGGTGAACGACCCGCCCGCCTCGGTCACCAGGACCTGGACGGCCGCCAGGTCCCACGCGTATGCCACCGGCTCCACCGCCAGGTCGAGCACGCCCTCCGCCACCAGGCAATGCTGCCAGTAGTCCCCGAACGCCCGGCTCTCCCAGCACTCCGACACCAGCGCCAGGTACCGGTCGAGCGCCGGGCCCCACGTGTTCAGGTCCGTCGTGGACAGGTACACGTCCGAGAGCGACCGGACGCCCGACACGCGCAGCGGGCGCGGCGCGGCGCCACCGAAGGAGCCGAACGCGCCGGCTCCCTGCGACGCCCACCACCGCCGTCCGAGCGCCGGTGCCGACACCACGCCGACCACCGGAGAACCGGCCACCACCAGCGCGATCAGCGTCGCCCACGTCGGTCCGCCGCGCAGGAAGTTCTTCGTCCCGTCGATCGGGTCCACGATCCACGTCCGGTCCGCGCCGAGCGTGCCGCCCCGCTCCTCGCCCAGGATCCTGTCGTCCGGGCGCGCCGCGGCGAGCCGCGAGCGCACCGCGTCCTCGACGGCCGTGTCGGCGTCGGTCACCGGGGTGCGGTCAGGCTTGCGGTCGACCACGAGATCGTCCGCGCGGAACCGGGCCATCGTGATCTCGTCCGCGGCGTCGGCCAGTCGCAACGCGACGGAAAGATCATCAGCGTGGGTCGCCATAGCGGCATGCTGTCACGCCTAGGCTTGGCGTCGTGAGCGAGCTTGCGAGCAAACCACCGCCACAGGGCGACCGTGAGCGGCGGTACCGAGTCTGTGAGGGGGTGTTTGTTCGGGGAGCTTGCGGAGCGAGCCGTTCGACACGGGGCGACCGTGAGCGGCGGCACCGAGCCTGCGAGGGGGCGTTTGTTCGCGGAGCTTGCGGAGCGAACCATCGAGCACAGGGCGACCGTGAGCGGCGGTACCGAGTCTGTGAGGGGGCGTTTGTTCGCGGAGCTTGCGGAGCGAACCATCGAGCACAGGGCGACCGTGAGCGGCGGCACCGAGCCTGCGAGGGGGCGTCGTGAGCGTGGTGCTGCTGGCCGAGGACGACGCGGCGATCGCCGATCCGCTGTCCCGCGCCTTGAACCGGGAGGGCTACGACGTCCGCGTCGTGGTCGACGGGCACAGCGCGTTCGACTCCGCGAACGGCGGCGGCTACGACCTGCTCGTCCTGGACCTCGGGCTGCCCGGCATCGACGGGCTGGACGTGTGCCGGCGGCTGCGGGCGGCGGGCCGTGGCATCCCGGTGCTGATGCTGACCGCCCGGGCCGACGAGGTCGACTTCGTCGTCGGGCTGGACGCGGGCGCGGACGACTACGTCGCCAAGCCGTTCCGGCTGGCCGAGCTGCTCGCCCGGATCCGCGCGCTGCTGCGGCGCCAGGCGCCCGGCACGATCGAGGTCAACGGCGTCAAGATGGACCTGGCCGCGCGCCAGGTGATCGTCGACGGCGACGAGGTGACGCTCGCGAACAAGGAGTTCGAGCTGCTGCGGGTGCTGATCCAGCGTGCCGGCCAGGTCGTCACCCGCGAGGAGATCCTCGGCGAGGTGTGGGGCGGCCCCGAGCTGCGGACCAGCAAGACGCTCGACATGCACATGTCGTGGCTGCGCCGCAAGCTCGGCCACCGCGCCGGCCGGATCGCGACCGTCCGCGGCGTCGGCTTCCGCTTCAACACCGAGTAAGCCGTGCGCCGCCGCGTCCTTCTCGCGATCCTGCTGGCCGTCGCCGTCACCGCGTGCCTGCTGGGTATCCCGCTCGGCTACACCGCGACGGCCATCGTCGAGAGCGTCACGCGCGAGGACCTCGCCGGCCGGGTCCGCCAGATCGCGGCGATCCTCGACGACGAGGTCGCGCGCGGCAACGAGCTCGACCTCAGCAGCGTGCAGCTCGCCGTGCCCACCGGTGGCCACCTGCTGGTCACGCTGCCCGACGACGGCCGGGACCTGACGTTCGGGCCGGAGCTGCGGGGCGACACCGTCAGCGAGGAGGTGCCGATCGTCCAGCACGGCACCGTGCGGCTCTCGATCGACGCCGGGCCGATGCGCACCACGCAGACGCAGGTGGCGCTGCTGGTGGTGCTGGTCGTGGTCGCGACGATCGGCATCGGGTTCCTGGTCGCGAGCGTCACCGCACGCCGGCTGGCCCGGCCGATGCGGCACGTCGCGCACCGGGCGTCCCGGCTCGGCGCCGGCGACTTCCGGCTCGACCGCACCCGCTACGCCGTGCCCGAGCTGGACTCCGTCGCCGAGGCTCTGGACGCCTCCGCGACCGCGCTCGCCCAGCTCGTGCAGCGCGAGCGGGAGCTGGTCGGCGACGTCTCCCACCAGCTGCGCAGCCGCCTGACGTCGTTGCAGCTGCGCATCGAGGAGCTCACCTCGGTGCCCGACGAGGAGGTCGCCCGCGAGGCGCGGGCCGCGTTCGAGCAGGCCGAGCGGCTCGCCGACGTGCTCGACGAGCTGATGGCCGCCGCCCGCGAGGCCCGGGCGGTCGGCGCCGAGCCGGTCGACCTGGGCGTCGAGCTGCTCGGCATCGCCGACGAGTGGCGCGCGCCGCTGCGGGCCGAGGGGCGCACGCTCAAGCTCAGGCTGCAGGAAGGCCTGCTGGCGAAGGTCTCCTCGGCACGGCTGCGGGAGGTCATCGGCGTGCTGCTGGACAACGCGCTGCGGCATGGCGCCGGTCCGGTGACGCTCGCCGCACGCGGGGACGGCTCGGGCACGGGCGGCCCGTCGGTGGTCATCGAGGTGTCGGACACGGGCAGCGGCGTGCCCGACGAGCTGGCCGAGCACATCTTCGAACGCGGGGTGTCGGGCGGCGGCTCCACCGGCCTCGGGTTGGCGCTGGCCCGCGCGCTGATCGACTCCGACGGCGGCCGGCTGGAGCTGTCGACCAAGCGGCCGGCCACGTTCACCGTGTTCCTGCCGGTGCCGCGCGCGGGCGACGTGCAGGGCGTGCGCTGGCCCGCGGAGAAGTCCCCGCGCTAGGCGGTGAGGGTCAGGCCGAACAGGGTCCAGTCGGTGAGCACGTGCGCGCCCGTCGGGACCCAGATGGTCTTCGTCGTGACGTACGCCACCAGCAGTACGACGCGGGCGGAGCCGACCACGACGAAGCACTGCACGATGTTCCAGTCGTAGGTGGGCAGGTGCGCGGCGCCGAAGACCAGGACCGTGCCGAGCGAGGCGAGCACCACGGCGGTGCCGCGGGACAGCTGGCGGCCGTGGTGGAGCCAGTGCAGCAGCGCGAGGAACGGCAGCAGGCCGAGCAGCTCCTCCCCGAACAGCTGCGGCATCAGGCCGAGGAAGATCAGCAGGCGGTCGAGCGTCGACATCTCCCGCAGCGCGGTGCCGAGCGGGTTCGGGGAGAAGCCGGCGACCTGGGCCAGCAGTACGCCGAGGGTCAGCAGGACGAGCACGCAGAGCACGGTGAACAGCACGATCCAGCCGAGGTCGCCACGCCGGAGCGGGCGCAGGATCTCCCGCCAGTGGCGGGGCACCACGATGATGAAGACCGCCAGCGGGATCGCCGCGAAGAGGACCGCCCGGACCCACACGCCGAGGATGCCGGGCAGGGGCACGGCGGCGAGCGCCGCGTACCCGGCCGCCAGCCCGAGCATGACGACCCACCAGCGCCCGCCGGTGACGAGCGCGGGCCTGCCGTCGTAGAACGGGAAGTCGGTCGCGGCCACGGTGCTCAGGAGTGGCCGAACTCCTCGGCCGGGTCGTCGGACATGGGCGTGCTGCCCCGGCGACGGCTGCCCAGCTCGTCGGGGAACACCCAGCGTCGGAAGGCCCAGAACCGGAAGAACATCGCGAGCAGCATGCCGATGATCGACCCGCTCGCGAAGTCGGCGATCTCCTGGACGAGCCGCGAGACGTGCGGCTCCTCGAGGTGGAGCCAGTAGCGCGAGAGGTACAGCGGGGCGGAGTTGAGCGCGACCCCGACGCCGCTGATCAGAAAGAACAGCGCGGCCTCGTGGTGGCGCTCCCGACCGCCGCGGGTGCGGAAGGACCACTCGCGGTTCAGCACGTACGACACGATGGTCGCGATGATGATCGCGATGATCTTCGCGGTGACCGGCTTGTCCTCCAGAATGGACAGTTTGAGCAGGTACCAGATGCCGTTGTCGATCAGGAACGTGGTGCCTCCGACCACGGCGAACTTCAGCAGTTCGCGGTGCCTGATGAGCACGGAACGCACGGGTTCGGGAACCCGGGCCAGGACGGAGTCGACCACGGTCACGTCCGCAGTCTACGGAGCAGTGACCCCCGGCTACCGGCAGCATCGGCGGCGCTGGCCGCGCTGACCGGCTTGGTCTCGTTCGTCCGAAGCCGCCCGTGCGGAGCGTCGCGGACCGGGTCCTACCGGCCGCCGCCGAGGATCCAGTCGAGCAGCCCACCGAGCCCGCCACGCCCGGATGGAGGCGGCGAGGACGGCCCGGACCGCTCCGGTGGTGACGAGGACGGCGGCCCGCCCGGCTCGGTGGGCGGGCTCGGCGGCCGAGTCGACGTGGTGGGTTCCGCGGTCGAGGACGCTTCGCCGGACGCCGGCTCGCTCGACGTCTCGGCGGAGCCCGACGCGGGCTGCTCCGACCCGGGTGGCTGCCCGGTCGGCGGTTGCCCGCTGGGTGGCTGTCCGCTGGGTGGCTGCCCGGTGGGTGGCTGCCCGGTGGGTGGCTGCCCGGTGGGTGGCCCGGGCGGCACCAGGATGCCCGGCGGGACCGGCCAGAGCCAGCCGCGCAGCCGGACGACCTCGCTGTCGCGCGCGGAGCCGAGGATCGCGGCCACGTGCACGTCCCGCGGCTTGCCCGACCGGTCGCGGGCCTTGACCGGCCAGGGGTCGGGGTGGAGCTCGAACAGGGTCGTGAGCGTCTCGCCCGGCGCGATGCCCGCCGTCGTGGTGCAGGTGGTGCCCCCGCCGACCGTGCAGGTCATCTCATGATCGGAGTGGATCAGCTGGGCCGGCTGGTCGAGGGTCACCGTGATCGGCTTGGCGCTGGTGCCGGTGTTCTCCGCGCGGGCTTCGAGGGTCGGGTGCAGCCAGATGCCGGGCAGCAGGCCGAGCCACTCGGCTTCAGCCTCCAGCACGACGGCGTCGACCGCGGCCGGCGGCCGGACGTCGACCCGCACGGCCACCCGGACGTTGATCGTCGATCCGGCCGAGACGGAACCGGTGATCCGGCCACCCGTGCTGCCCTCGGCGGCGACGAGGCGGAAGAGCAGCGTGACGGACTCGCCCGACCGCAGGCCCTGCCCGCTCGAGCAGTCGACGGTGCCCGAGCCGCCGGGACACGCCACCGTGCCCGCGCGTGCCGCGTTCAGCCGCAGCATGGGCTCGTGCCCGAACCGGTCACCGGCCGGGATCGCCGTGACACCGGGCGGCAGGTTCAGCGTGGCGGTCACCGGCTCGGACGTCGTCTCGCCGCTGTTGCGCACCGTGATCGGCAGGTCCGCGGGCTCGCCGCCGGCAACCAGGGCGACCGGCTCGGACGGCAGGGTCGCGGTGAGGTTCGGCGGGGCGGGCGCCGGCTCGCCCGGCTCCGGTGCCGGCTCCGGTGGCGCGGGCGGGTTCGGCTGCTGCTGCGCCGGCGGCTCGTTCGGCGGTGGCGCGGGCGGTGCGGGGGGAGGTGCGGGCGGCTCCGGCTGTGCGGGTGCCTGCGTCGGAGCGGGCGGCTGCTGCGTCGGCGTCGGCGCGGCGGCCGGGACCCGTGATTCGCCGCCACCCGCGGTCAGGCCGACCGCGATCACCGCGGCGAGCACCACCCCGGACGCGGCGACGCCGAGGAACTGGCGAGGCGCGGACCCCGCCGCGCCCCCGGCCCCGCCGGCCGCGCCACCAGCGGTGGCCGCGGCGCCGGCGGCGGTGAGCGCGCCACCCTTCGACGCGACCGCGGCCAGGTAGCCGGCCGCTCCGACACCGAGCACGAGCGGTGCGACGAACCCGCGCATCGCGCCGTTGATGTCGGCCAGCTCGGCGGCCAGCGCGCGGCACCGCTCGCATTCGTCGAGGTGCGCCTCGACCTGGGCGCGCTCCCGCTTGGCGAGCCCGCTGCGGGTCCAGGCGCCCAGCCGCTCGGCGGTTGCCCGGCAGCGGCGCTCGGTGGTCTCGGCGAGGTGTACCTGCAGGTAGGCCTGCCGCAGTCCCTCGCGGGCGCGGTAGGCGAGCGCGGACACGCCGTTCGGGGTCAGGCCGAGGATCGGTGCGACCTCGCCCGGCGACTGGCCCTCGATCTCGGTGTGCCAGAGGACGGCCTGCCAGCGCTCGGGCAGCCGCGCGAACGCCTGCGCGGCCAGCGACCGCTCGAGCCCGGCGACGGCCGTGTCGGAGAACGGCTCGGCCAGCTTCGCGCCGCCCGCGGTCTCCACGTCGTCGGACAGCTCGATCCGGCGCTCGCGGCGGGTCCGGTCGTACGCGGTGTGCCGCAGGGCCGTGAGCAGGTACGCGCGGAACGCCGAGTCGGGCCCGCGGCCGGCGCGGAGGGTGTCCAGGACCTTGGCGAACGCCTCGGACACGAGGTCGTCGGCCTCCGCCGGGGAGCGGCTGAGCTGGCGGGCGAGGTTGTACGCGGAGGCGACGTGTCGTTCGTAGAGAGAGCCGTAGGCCGAGACCGTGCCCTTGCGCACCGCGTCGATCAGCTCCGCATCGCTTGGCCCCTCGATGTCGGCTGGAACGGTGGCCACGATCCTCCTCAACTTCGCACGTGTCTCCCCCGACCCGGCCGATCAACGAGCCGGATTCACGAAGGACACGATCCCGGGCATAGTGTGACGGATCCCGCCGAATGCGCACGACTCGATCACCGGAATGGCGGTAGGGAATCGCCTCCCCGGCGCAACCGCCGGCAGTTCACCCGAACGGCGTCACCGCTGCCGAGCCTCGGCGTTCCTACCTCGAACGACGGCGTCGGACAGTGGGGAGACCAAGTGACAGTACGTGCGGCCGGGTGGCGCTCGTACCGTGGCGACGCCGACGGCAACGGTCATGAGCTGCGGCGGTTGCGGGCCCGCTGGCGAACCGCGAGCATCGCGGCAGGCTGGCGCTTCCCGAGCGACTGGGGGCTGCCCGAGGTCGACGCGGTCTGCTTCTCCGCCGTGTGCCGGTCCGACCTGACCGGGGCGCTGACGAACCTCAGCCGGGCCCGGGCCGAGGCCGGTGTGGGCCTCAACGAGACCCTGACCGACCTCGCCGCGCTGCACGCCGTGCTGACGAGCCCGGAGAACGAGAGCGGCCTGATCGCCACCGACCCGGATGCCGCGCCGACCTCACTGGTTCGTGCGGCGGCCGTGGCCTGGGCGGACGCCTCGTGCGGCGAGCTGCGCAAGGTGGAGGCGACGGAGAACCTGACGCGCCTGGCCACGCCCGCGTATCTGCGCACGCGGCTGGGCGAGGTCTACCGGCAGGCCGCCCGGAACGGCGTCGAGGTGGCGGCGCGGCACTCGCTGCTCACCGTGCGGCTGGACCTGTCGTCGGTCGTGGGCTGGCCACGCCTGATGGCGATGGTGGTGGTCGCCGACGTGCTGCGGGACGTGTTCGACGGCGGGGAGAGCGTGGCGCTGCTCGGCCCGTCGGTGGCGGCGGTGCTGGCGACGCGGGAGCCGGCGTTCGGGGACCGGGCGCTGAGCGCGGGCTGGCTGCTCACCGAACGCATGTCGGCCGACCCGCACCTGTCGTCGAGCCGGCGGCCGGAGCTGCGGGTGGAGCGGCTGCCGGGCTCCCTGGAGGAGGCCCGGGCCCTGCTGCGGCGGGTCGGCCGCGCCTGACTTTCTGTGGACAACCTCGCGGGTTGTGGACAACCCGGCCGGCCGGGCAGGGCGGCTCGATCGGTCGTCGCGGGGCCGTGGTTTCCTTGCGAACGTGAGCGAGACCGTCCGTGCCACCCCCGCCGTCGACCCCGCTGTCGAGGGCGACGGCGGGCACTGGCTCGCGCGCTCGTCGCGCCGCCTGTTCGCCGACCGGACCGCCGCGCTCGCCCTGTTCGCGATCCCGGCCGCCATGCTGGTCGCGGGCGTCGTCAGTTGGGTCATCGACTGGCGGCTCGGCGTCGACTCGGCGGTCTACCGGTCCGGCGCGCTCGCCCTGCTGACCGGGGAGCCGTTGTACGACAACGACTTCCTGTCCGCCGAACCACCCTGGGCGCGCCTGCCGTTCACCTACCCGCCGACCGGCGCGCTCCTCTTCGTCCCGCTCGCGCTGTTCCCGACCCAGGTGTCCTGGGGCGTCCTCGCGGCGATCTCCGTGCTGGCGCTCGCGCTCGTCGTCCGCGTCGGCATCCAGACGCTGCCGAGCCGGCCGGCCTGGCTCACCCCGGCGCGCACCACGATCGTCCTGACGATCCTCGCGCTCGGCATCGAGCCGGTGTGGCGCACGCTGTTCCTCGGCCAGATCAACCTGATCCTCATGGCCCTGGTCGTCACCGACGTCCTCGTCCTGGGCACGGTGACGGGCCGGGCACGACACCTCGGCGGGGTTCTCGTCGGCGTCGCGGCGGCGGTCAAGCTGACGCCGCTGATCTTCGTCCCGCACCTGTGGCTCATCGGGCGCCGCACCGACGCGGTCCGCGCGCTCGGCACGTTCGTCGTGCTCCAGGCGCTGATCTTCGCGATCATCCCGCACGACTTCACCCGCTTCTGGACGGTCGCCGTCACCGACCCGGCGCGCACCGGCCCCACGTTCTGGGCCGGCAACCAGTCGCTCAACGGGCTCGTGCTCCGGCTGAGCGACCTCGCCCCGTGGGCGCTCGCCGCCGCCATCGGCATCGGCGCGGTGCTCGCGGTCCCGGCCGTGCACCTCGCCCGCCGGTTCCACAATGCGGGCCGGCCGCTCGCGGCACTGCTCGTCACGGCGTTCTTCGGGCTCCTGCTCAGCCCGGTGTCCTGGTCGCACCACTACGTCTGGGTCGTGCCGCTGATCGTGCTGCTGCTGTCGAGGCTGCCCGACCACCCCCGCGTACGCGACGTCGCCGGCCTCGGCGCGATCGTGCTCGTGTTCGCCAGCTGCGTGCTGCTGATCATGCGTACGTCCGACCCGTCGCGCCCGCCCGGCGTCAAGCCGGAGCTCGAGTGGACACCGCCGGAGGTCGTGCTCGGCAGCGTCTACCTGCTCGTCCCGCTCGTGCTCGGCACCGTGCTGCTGCTGCGCCTGCTCCCGCGCGGAAGAGGCAGGTGAGGCATGGACATCCGGACCGGCTTGCCGATCGTCGGCATGGTTGGCGGCGGTCAGCTCGCCCGCATGACCCAGCAGGCGGCCATCGCGCTGGGGCAGTCGCTGCACGTGCTGGCCACCTCGGCGGACGACTCGGCCGCGCAGGTCACGCCGAATGTCACCATCGGCTCGCACGAGGACGTGGGGGCGCTCGCCTCGTTCGCCGCCGGCTGCGACGTGGTGACGTTCGACCACGAGCACGTACCGGGTGAGTACCTCCGGGTCCTCGTCGAGCACGGCGTGGTCGTCCGGCCGGGTCCGGACGCGCTGCTGCACGCGCAGGACAAGCTCGTCATGCGCGACAAGCTCGCCTCGCTCGGCCTGCCGGTGCCGCGGTTCACCGCGGTGTCCGAAGTGGACGACGTGGTCGTGTTCGGCGACAAGCACGGCTGGCCCTGCGTGCTCAAGGCCGCCCGCGGCGGGTACGACGGCCGCGGCGTGTGGCTGCTCAACGGAGTCGAGTCGGCGCGCGATCTCGTGCCGCGGCTGCTCGAGTGGGGCACCCCGTTGCTCGTCGAGGAGCGGATCTCGATGCGCCGCGAGCTCGCCGCCGTCGTCGCCCGCTCGCCGTTCGGCCAGGGCGGGTGCTGGCCGGTGGTCGAGACCGTGCAGGCCAACGGAATCTGCGTCGAGGTCCTCGCGCCCGCGCCCGGCCTCGCCGAGGATGCGGCGGCACGCGCCCAGGAGCTGGCGCTGCGGATCGCCGCCGAGCTCGACGTCGTCGGCGTCCTGGCGGTCGAGCTGTTCGAGACCGGCGACGACGGGGCCGGCTTCGTGGTCAACGAGCTCGCCATGCGCCCGCACAACTCCGGCCACTGGACCATCGAGGGCGCCGCGACCTCACAGTTCGAGCAGCACCTGCGCGCGGTCCTCGACTACCCGCTCGGCATGACCGACCCGCGCGCGCCCGCGGTGGTGATGGCCAACGTGCTCGGCGCGCCGCGCCCGCCCGAGATGAGCGCGGACGAGCGGCTGCACCACCTGCTCGCCCGGTACCGGGACGCGCACGTGCACTACTACGGCAAGCAGGAACGGCCCGGCCGCAAGATCGGCCACGTCACCCTGCTCGGCGCGCGGATGGCCGACGTGCGGGAACGGGCCCGGCTCGCCGCGCACTGGCTCGCGCACGGCGAATGGCTCGACGGCTACGACATCCACGGGGGAGAGCAACCATGAGCACAACACCGTTGGTCGGCGTGATCATGGGGAGCGACTCGGACTGGCCGGTGATGCGGGCCGCCGCTGAGGCGCTGGCCGAGTTCGAGGTGCCCCACGAGGTGAGCGTGGTGTCCGCGCACCGCACCCCGCAGCGGATGCTCGACTACGCGCGCGGCGCGGCCGACCGCGGGCTGCGGGTGATCATCGCCGGCGCGGGCGGGGCCGCGCACCTGCCGGGCATGGTCGCGTCCGCCACGACGCTCCCGGTGATCGGGGTGCCGGTGCCGCTCAAGTACCTCGACGGGCTCGACTCCCTGCTGTCCATCGTGCAGATGCCGGCGGGGATCCCGGTGGCCACGGTCTCGGTCGGCGGCGCGCGCAACGCCGGCCTGCTCGCGGTGCGGGTGCTGGCCGCCTCGGACGAGAAGCTTCGGGTCCGGCTCGCGGAGTTCCGGGACGACCTCGAGCGGCTGGTGCTCGACAAGGACGCCGCGCTGCGCTCGAGCCTCGATGTGAGGTCGGACGACTCGGCGGACCCCGGCGTGAACGAGCGCTAACATCGGGGTGTTACGGACACAGGCGTGGAGGTGGCGACGTGGCGGGGCTGTACCGGCTGAGCGAGGAGCACGAGGCACTGCGGGAGGCCGTGCGCGCGCTCGCCGAGAAGGAGATCGCACCCTACGCCGCCGAGGTCGACGAGCAGGAGCGGTACCCGGCGGAGGCCCGGGACGCCTTGGCGCGCGCCGGGTTCAACGCAGTGCACGTGCCGGAGGAGTACGACGGCCAGGGTGCCGACGCGATCGCCGCCTGCATCGTGATCGAGGAGGTGGCCCGCGTCGACGCGGCCGCTTCGCTCATTCCGGCGGTCAACAAGCTGGGCACCCAGCCGATCCTGCTGTCCGGGTCGGCGGAGGTGCGCAAGCTCGTGCTGCCGTCGATCGCGTCGGGCGAGGCGTCGGCGTCCTACGCGCTGTCCGAGCGCGAGGCGGGGTCGGACACCGCGTCGATGCGCGCCCGCGCGGTGCTCGACGGCGACACCTGGGTACTGAACGGCACGAAGGCGTGGATCACCAACGCCGGCGAGTCCACGTGGTACACGGTGATGGCGGTGACCGACCCGAACGCGGAGAAGAAGGCCAAGGGTATCTCCGCGTTCGTGGTGCACAAGGACGACCCGGGCTTCTCGGTCGGGCCGAAGGAGCGCAAGCTCGGCATCAAGGGCTCGCCCACGCGCGAGATCTACTTCGAGAACTGCGTGATCCCCGCGGACCGCATCATCGGCGAGCCCGGCACCGGCCTCAGGACGGCCCTGCGCACCCTCGACCACACCCGGCCCACGATCGGCGCGCAGGCGGTGGGCATCGCGCAGGGCGCGCTCGACGCGACCGTCGCCTACGTGAAGGACCGCCGCCAGTTCGGCCAGCGGGTCGCCGACTTCCAGGGCGTGCAGTTCATGCTGGCGGACATGGGGATGAAGATCGAGGCCGCCCGCCACCTGGTCTACACCTCGGCCGCGGCCTCCGAACGCGGCGACAAGCGCGCCGGCTTCATCGCCTCCGCCGCGAAGACCTACGCGTCCGACACGGCGATGGAGGTCACCACCGACGCGGTCCAACTCTTCGGCGGCGCCGGCTACACCAAGGACTTCCCGGTGGAACGCATGATGCGCGACGCCAAGATTACCCAGATCTACGAGGGCACCAACCAGATCCAGCGCATGGTCATGGCCCGCGCCCTGCTCAAGGACTAGGTCGACGATCGTGCCCGGCCGACGCCGGGGCCGGAGTAGGTTTGGGGCCGCGGTGCGGATCACGAAGTACACCCACGCATGCGTACGGCTCGAGCACGACGGCCGGGTGCTCGTCATCGATCCCGGTACGTGGAGCGAGGCGTACGCGCTGACCGGCGCGGACGCGGTGCTGGTGACGCACGAGCACACCGATCACGTCGACGTCCTGCGCCTTGCCGGGCTCGGCGTGCCGGTCTACGCGCCTCGGGACGCGGCGATTCCGGGGCTGGAGGTCATCGGGGTGTCCGCCGGTGAGGAGTTCACCGCGGCCGGGTTCCGGGTGCGGGCGGTCGGTGGTCGGCACGCGGTCATCTACGGCGGCCAACCG
>NZ_JBOHGB010000086.1:0-30219 GCF_050699935.1 Actinophytocola sp. | reverse complement strand
CCGGTGGCCTGGACCGACCGCGCGCCGGCCGGCAGCGCGCCGCCGCGGGGCTCGCGTATCTCGGACACCCGGCCGTGCCGGTCGACGACGGCCTCCACCCCCGGGCCGGCCGGGGTGGTGGCGCCGTACTGTTCGGTGAACGCGACGACCTCGTCCGCGTCGGTGCAGGTGATGTCGTGCAGCGGGTGGCCCGTCGGCTGGTCGTCGGGGGTGCCGCCACAGTTGCGGATGAGGCCCGGCACGCGGTCGATGCCGTCGAGGGTCAGCGTCTGGTGCGCGCCGCGAACCTCGCCGGACCAGCGGTAGCGCTCGACCCCGGCGTGCCGGCCGTCGCCGGCGAACGCGAACACGGGCCGGCCGTTGGTGGCCTCGCTCCGCAGCCGTCCATTGTAGACACCGAGTCCGGCCGGGTCGCCGGGAGCGCCCGCAGCCGGGTCGAGCACGAAGAACCCGGCATTGACGGCCGCTGTCGCGCCCCGGGCACGGGCCAGCGCGCTGGTGGTCTCGCGCCGCTCGAGGTCCGGACCGAAGTCGCCGGCGAGCGCGCCGCGGAACCTGCCCGGGTCGATGGTGAGGACCTGGACCCGCCACGGCCCGCGGTCGGTGGGGGCGCCGTCCCACCCGGTGAACACGGTGGACGCGGCGAAGCCGGCCGCCCGCACCCGTGCCAGGACCTCGTCGGCCACGGCCTTGTCGGCCTCGTGCGCGATGCGCACGCGGAAGCCGAGCGTTCCCCCGGGGAAGTCGGCCAGCCGGGGCGTGGTGACCTCCTCGACACGGGGCGTGAACCCCTTGCCCGCCAACGACTCGGCGAGCGCGTCGGCGTGCTCCCGGTCGGCGATCGCGGTCGGCGGCGCGTCCGGGTCGGGGTCGTCGCCGCCGCCGGGGATCGCGATCTCGACGGTCCACCCGTTGGCCGGATCCGGCTCGCCGCGGATGATCGTGGTCAGCGTGACGCCGGGCTGGAGCGTCTCGACGCCGCGGGTCTCGGGAAGGTCGGCCGGGCCGAGCGGTAGCCCGCGGTCGCGGTCGGCCGCGGCGCTGGGCCCGGCAACGCTCGCACCGATCAGCACGACCCCGGCCAGCAGCGCGAGGAAGGACGCCTTCCGGACACTGAACGTCCGGAAGGCGTCCTTCCTCGCCGTGCTAATCAACGGCCACCCCGGGGATCGCCTTGATCTCGCCGAGGAACGCCGGGGTCACCTTGATCGGGTAGTCGTCCAGGGCAAGGGTGACGCCGTTGTCCTTGTGCGCGAACTTGAGGTGCACCGGGGTGTCCCCGCGATGCGCCGCCAGCGTGTTCTTCAGCTCGCCGACGACCTCGTCGTTCAGCTTGATCGGGTTGCACAGCAGCACGAACGGCGCGGCCTCCCCCGGCGCCGTGAGGTCGGCGTCGGTGATGTCGAGCGGGATGAGCCCCGAGCCGAACACGGACATCTTGTCCTCACGCCAGTTGACGCGACCCTTGACCGCCACCGCGGCGTCCTCGACGAGGTCCTGTGACAGCACCGAGTACGACTTCGCGAAGAACAGCACCTCGATCGACGCGTCCAGGTCCTCGATGGTGCAGATAGCCCACGGCTCGCCCTGCTTGTTCACCCGCCGCTCGAGCGCGGAGATCATGCCGGACAGCACGATCTCGCCCTCCTTCGGCGCGTCCGCCAGGATCTCGGCGATCGGCTTGGGGGCGTGCTTGCGCAGCAGCCGCTCGGCGCCGTCCAGCGGATGCGCCGACACGTACAGGCCCAGCATCTCCCGCTCGTAGCCCAACAGCTGCTTGCGCGGCCACTCCTCCGCGCTGAACCTCAGGTGCGCCAACGGTGACGAGTCGCTGGACGCCGGCGTGGTGTCATCGCCGCCGAACAGGTCGAACTGGCCCATCGCCTCCTGACGCTTGAGCCCCACGACCGCCTCGACCGCCTCCTCGTGCACCTGCACGAGCGACAGCCGCGTGTGCCCGAGGGAGTCGAACGCGCCGGCCTTGACCAACGACTCGACGACCCTCTTGTTGCAGCACACCAGCTCCGACTTGTCGAGGAAGTCGGTGAACGACTTGTAGGCACCCTTCTCGTCGCGAGTATTGATGGTCGACTCGACCACGTTCGCGCCGACGTTGCGCACGGCACCCAGGCCGAAGCGGATGTCGGTCCCCACCGCGGCGAAGCGCAGGCCCGACTCGTTGACGTCCGGCGGCAACACCTTGATCCCGGCCCGGCGGCACTCGGACAGGTACACCGCGGACTTGTCCTTGTTGTCCGCCACCGAGGTGAGCAGCGCGGCCATGTACTCGGCCGGGTAGTTCGCCTTGAGGTACGCCGTCCAGTAGCCGACCAGGGCGTAGCCCGCCGCGTGCGACTTGTTGAACGCGTACCCGGCGAACGGGAGGACCGTGTCCCAGAGGGTCTTGATGGCAGCCGACGAGTAGCCGTTGCCCTTCATGCCCTCCTCGAAGCCGGCGTACTCCTTCTCCAGCACGTCGGCCTTCTTCTTACCCATGGCCTTGCGCAGCACGTCGGCTCGACCCATGGAGAAACCGGCCACCTTCTGAGCGATCTGCATGATCTGCTCCTGGTAGACGATCAGACCGTAGGTCTCCGACAGGATGTCCTCGAGCGGCTCCTCCAGCTCGGGGTGGATGGGCGTGATCCGCTGCCGCCCGTTCTTGCGGTCGGCGTAGTTGTTGTGCGTGTTCATCGCCATCGGACCCGGCCGGTACAGCGCGTTCACCGCGGTGATGTCGTTGAACCCGGTCGGCTGCATGCGACGCAGCAGGTCACGCATCGCGCCACCGTCGAGCTGGAACACGCCGAGGCTGTCCCCGCGGCCCAGTAGCTCGAAGGTGGCCTTGTCGTCCAGCGGCAGGGTGTCGAGGTCGATGTCCTCGCCGCGGTTGGCCTTGACGTTGTCGATGGCGTCGCCGATGACGGTCAGGTTCCGCAGCCCGAGGAAGTCCATCTTCAGCAGGCCGATGGCCTCGCACGACGGGTAGTCCCAGCCGGTGATGATCGAGCCGTCGTCGCGCTGCCACAACGGGATCGACTCCATCAGCGGGTTCGACGAGAGGATCACCGCGCACGCGTGCACGCCGGCGTTGCGGATCAGGCCCTCGAGGCCACGGGCGGTCTCGAAGATCTTCGAGACCTCGGCGTCGGTCTCGATCAGCGTGCGGACCTCGGCCGCCTCGGCATGGCGCTCGTGCTTGGGGTCGACGATGCCGGAGAGCGGGATGTCCTTGGCCATGACCGGTGGCGGCAGCGCCTTGGAGATCCGGTCGGCGATCGCGAAGCCGGGCTGGCCGTGCAGGACGCGGGCGGCGTCCTTGATCGCGGCCTTGGTCTTGATGGTGCCGAACGTGATGACCTGGGCGACCTTGTCCGCGCCGTACTTCTCGGTGGCGTAGGCGATCATCTCGCCGCGGCGGCGGTCGTCGAAGTCGATGTCGATGTCGGGCATCGCGGTGCGCTCGGGGTTGAGGAACCGCTCGAACAGCAGGCCGTGCGTGATCGGGTCGAGGTTGGTGATGCCCAGCGCGTACGCGACCAGCGAGCCCGCCGCCGAGCCGCGGCCCGGGCCGACCCGGATGCCCACGCGGCGCGCGTAGCTCACGAGGTCGGCGACCACGAGGAAGTAGGCCGGGAAGCCCTTCTGGGTGATCACGCCGAGCTCGAACTCGGCCCGGTCGACGTACTCCTGCGGCACTCCGCCCGGCAGTCGCCACTCGAGGCCGCGCATGACCTCCTTGTGCAGCCAGCTGGGTTGGGTCTCCCCTTCCGGCACGTCGAACACCGGCATCCGGTCCAGCTCCGCCCAGACCTCCTCGTAGGACTCGACCCGCTCGGCGATCAGCAGGGTCGAGTCGGTGGCGCCGGGCACCTCCTTGTCCCAGTACTCGCGCATCTCGGCGGCCGACTTGAGGTAGTAGCCGTTGCCGTCGAACTTGAAGCGGTTCGGGTCGGACAGCGTCTTGCCGGACTGCACGCACAAGAGTGCCGAGTGGGCGTCGGCCTGGTCCTGCGTGACGTAGTGCGAGTCGTTGGTGGCCAGCGGCCGGAGATCGAGCTTGCGGGAGATGTCCAGCAGGCCGTCGCGGACCGACTGCTCGATGGCCAGGCCGTGGTCCATCAGCTCGAGGAAGAAGTTGTCCTCGCCGAAGATGTCCCGGTAGTCGGAGGCGGCCTGCAGCGCCTCGGCGGTCTGACCCAGGCGCAGCCGCGTCTGCACCTCGCCGGACGGGCAGCCGGTGGTGGCGATGATCCCCTCGGCGTGCTCGGCGATCAGCTCCCGGTCCATGCGCGGTTTCCTGTAGTAGCCCTGCATGGACGCGAGCGAGGACAACGTGAACAGGTTGCGCAGGCCGGCGGCGTTGCCCGCGAGCATGGTCATGTGCGTGTACGCGCCGCCGCCCGAGACGTCGCCGCCCTCGCCGAGCTCGTCGGTGCTGCGCTGGCGGGCCTCGCCCCAGAAGACAGGCTTCTTGTGGTACCGGCTGTGCGGGGCGACGTAGGCCTCGATGCCGATGATCGGCTTGATGCCGGCCTTGCGGGCGCACTGGTAGAACTCGTCGGCGCCGTACATGTTGCCGTGGTCGGTCATGCCCACGGCGGGCATGCCCAGCCGGGCGGCCTCGGCGAACAGCGGCGCGACCTTGGCGGCGCCGTCGAGCATCGAGTACTCGGTGTGCACATGGAGATGAACGAAGGAATCTGCCGCCACGAGGCATCACCCTACGACGAGAACATGATCATCAGCGGGCACCCTGTGCGGTGTGTTGGGAGGCTTCGCGGGCATGTGCGATTCCTACCTCGTGGCACTGACATTTCCGGGCCGGTGTGATGATCGAGGTCATGAGATTCCGGCCCGTGACCCCCTATCGGCTGGTCGACGAGGTGGCGGAGTCGATCTCCGCCCGGCCGGCCCGCGGATGGACCCGCGTGGCCGTCGACGGCGCGCCGCCGAGCCGGCCCGGCGACGTCGCCGACCGACTCACCGAGGGGCTGCGGCTGCGGGGCCGGCCGGTGCAGCGGGTGTCCGCGTACGACTTCCTGCGTCCGGCTTCCCTGCGGTTCGAACGCGGCCGGGAGGATCCAGACGCACGCTACGACGACTGGCTCGACGCCGGCGGGCTGACCCGCGAGGTGCTGGTGCCGCTCGGGCCGGGTGGCTCCGGGCGGGTGCTGCCGTCGCTGTGGGACGCGGCCGCCGACCGGGCGACCCGCGCGGAGTACCGCTCGCTCCCGCCCGGCGGCGTGCTGGTGCTGGACGGCGAGCTGCTGCTCGGTCGTGGGCTGGCGTTCGAGCACACCGTGCATCTGTGGCTCTCCCGACCCGCCCTGGCGAGGCGGTTCGCGCAGGCGTGGGCGCTGCCGGCGTTCGAGCGCTACGACGCCGAGGTGCGGCCGCTGCACACCTCGGACACGGGCGTGCGGGTCGACGACCCCGACCATCCCGCGCTCCTCGACGACTCCCCCGTCTGATCTCACCGTGGTAATGTATCGAACATATGGTCGAGTTGCTGGAGGGTCGCCCGCGACCGGATCACAGGGGGTGCGCATGGCGGGGCATGGTGCGGCAGACTGATCAGTCGTCTGTCAGTGCTTTCCCGCAGGAGGATTCATGGCCACCACTCGAACCGCGAACGCCCACTGGGAAGGTGCGCTGCTCGACGGCTCCGGCACGGTGTCGCTCGACTCGTCCGGCATCGGCTCGTACCCGGTGTCGTGGCCGGCGCGTGCCGAGGCCGCGAACGGCAAGACCAGCCCCGAAGAGCTGATCGCCGCCGCACACTCGACGTGCTACTCGATGGCGCTGTCGCACGGTCTCGCCGGTGCAGGCACGCCGCCCACGACGGTCGACACCAGGGCCGACGTCACGTTCCAGCCGGGCGAGGGCATCACGGGCATCCACCTGACCGTGCGCGCCAGCATCCCGGGCATCAGCGCCGAGGACTTCGCCGCGGCCGCCGAGGCCGCCAAGAAGAACTGCCCGGTGTCCCAGGCGCTCACCGGTACGACGATCACGCTGGACGCCGAGCTGGTGTGAATCCGCGTGCCCCGGTCGGCCGGCCCGGATACGGTGCCGGCATGACCGAGGGCATGCGGCTGCGTCCGGTGACCGAGCCCGACCTGAACCGCCTCGACGAGATGTTCGCCGACCCGGAGGCGATCGGCGTGTTCAACTGGGGCGGGTTCACCGACCAGACCTCGTGGCGCAAGCGGTGGTCGGAGAACCAGCTGCTCGGCGGCGACAAGAGCGTGCTGATGGTCGACCTGGACGGTGCCGCGCTCGGGTTCGTGTCGTGGGACAGGCTGCGCACCGGGCAGACCTCGTTCGTCTACGAGTTCGGCATCAGCCTGTGGCCGCAGCACCGCGGGAAGGGCCACGGCACGGCGGCACAGCGGCTGCTGACCCGGTACCTGTTCGCGAACGAACCGGTGCACCGGATCCAGGCGCGGACCGAGCTGGGCAACATCGGCGAGCAGCGTGCGCTGGAGAAGGCGGGCTTCGTTCGGGAGGCGGTGCTGCGCGAGTACTACTTCCGCGACGGCGCCTGGCGCGACGAGGTCCTGTACCGGATGCTGCGCTCGGAGCTACCGGTCGACCACCAGCCGGACCGCGAGGCCACCGAAGATCGCCGCTGACACGCGGTTGAGCCACCGCCGCACGGCCGGCCGCCCGAGCAGGAGCGCCGAGAACGTCCCGGCGGCGAGTCGGACCGACGCGTCGACGGCTAGCCCGACGACGATGAACACCGCGCCCATGATCAGGAACTGGACCGGCGTCGCCCACCCGCCCTCGGTGACGAACTGCGGGAAGAACGCCAGGTAGAAGAAGATCACCTTCGGGTTGGCGAGGTTGGTCAGCGCGGCCATCAGGTGGGTGCCGCCGCAGCGAGTCCCGCCGAACCTGGCGGGCGCGGTCTCGGCGACGCTGCGCGCGGACCGGAGCGCGCCGATCGCGAGGTAGACGAGGAAGCCCGCGCCGACGATGCGGACGGCTTCGAGCACCACGGTCGCCGCCTGCGACAGGGCCCCGAGCCCCAGCACGGCCGCGACCGTGTGCACGGGCATCCCGGTGGAGACCGCGACGACGCCGGCCACCCGCCCCCGCGCGATCGCGTTGGCGACGATGAACATCATGTCCGGCCCCGGGACGAGGCTGATCACGGCACAAGCCACGACGAAGGCGACCAGGAGGGAGGCGACCGTGGCCAGATCAACTCAGCCGGCTCGCCAGCCCTCGCGCGAGTTCCACCTGATGGACACCGAGGCGACCCGCCCGACACCACGACCGGGCAGGCCTCCGGCCCCCGACAACCAGCCTACCGAGACCCACCGACGAAACTCGCGCGACAGCCTGAGGGCTGTGGACGGCCTCAGGCGTCGGTCACCTTCGCCTCGTCCAGCAGGTCGCTCGTCTCCCCGTGATAGAGCAGCAGGCGGCCCGGCTCGGGGACCGCGGTGACCGTGGCGCCCACGGACGGCTCGTGATGCTCCGCCACCGTCAGCCCGACCAGCACCTCACCGGGACACTCGAGCGTCACCAGGGACGTCACGCCGAGGTTCTCGACGATCGACACCGTGCCCGTCATGCCGTCCTCCGTCGTCGACGTGCGGAGGTACTCCGGGCGGATCCCGGCGGTCACGGGCGTGCCGTCGGGAAGGCGCACGCCGGGCGGGGGCTTCAGGCGGGCACCGGCCACCTCGACCAGACCACCCGACACCGTGCCGGGCAGCAGGTTCATCGGGGTCGAGCCGATGAAGTTCGCCACGAACGTGTCGCCAGGACGCTGGAAGACCTCCTTCGGGCTCCCCAGCTGCCGGATCCGCCCCTCCGACATCACCGCGATCCGGTCGGCCAGGGCCAGCGCCTCGGCCTGGTCGTGGGTCACGAACACCGTCGTCAGGCCGAGCTCGCGTTGCAGGCGCTTCAGGAAGGTGCGCGCCTCGAGCCGGAGCCGGGCGTCCAAATTGGACAGTGGCTCGTCCAGCAGCAGGACGTCCGCCTCCATCGCGATCGCCCTCGCCAGGGCGACGCGCTGCTGCTGGCCCCCGGAGAGCTGCCCCGGCCGCCGCGACAGCAGCTCCGAGAGCCCCAGGCCGGCCGACGTCCGCTCGGCGGCCTCCTGCTGCGACGCCCGCGAGGCCCGGCGCACGCGCAGCGGGTAGGCGATGTTCTGCGCCACCGTCATGTGCGGGAACAGCGCGTAGTCCTGGAACACCATCGCCACCCGCCGCCGGCCCGGCTCGACCCGTGTCACGTCCGCGTCGCCGATCGACACGGAACCGGACGACGCCGGCTCCAGCCCGGCGATCGTCCGCAGCAGTGTCGTCTTGCCGCAGCCGGACGGGCCGAGCAGCGCGAAGAACTCGCCGTCGGCGATGGACAGCGACAGGTGGTCCACCGCACGCACCCCGTTCGGGTACACGGTGGACAGATCGGCCAGCTCGATACCCGCCATCAGGCCTTGATCCCTCCGTGGAAGCGGAACCCGTACCGCTTGCTGACGAACAGATACAGCGCCACCACCGGAACCGCGTACAGCAGCGAGAACACCGGGATCACCGTGAGGTTCGCGCTGCCGCCCTCGTCCTTCAGCGTGGTCAGCAGCACCGCCGCGGGCTGTGCCTCGACATCGCGCAGCAGCAGGAACGGCAGCAGGAAGTTCCCCCAGGCCTGCACGAACGCCCACACCAGGATCGTCGCGATGCCGGGTCGCGCGACCGGGAGCACCACGTGCAGCAGCACCTGCGTCGGCGACGCGCCGAACACCCGCGCCGACTCCTCGTACGACCGCGGCACCGAGTCGATGAAGTCCTTCAGGATGAAGATCGCCGCGGGCAGCAAGCCGCCGGCGATCACCAGTCCGGTCGCGTACTGCGAGTTGATCAGTCCCAGCTGGAGCATCATCACGAAGATCGGCACCATCGCCGCGGTCCCGGTGACCACACTGGACAGCAGCAACAGCAGGTACAGCAACGCGTCCCGCCCGGGGATCCGCACCCGGGACAGCGCGTACGCGGCCAGCGTCGCCAGCACCGTCGTCACCGCCGTGGCCACCACGCACAGCACGACCGAGTTCACCAGCGAGCCCAGCGCGTACGGGTGGGCGAACGTGACCTGCCAGTTCGACAGCGTCCAGTCCGGCCACCGCAGGCCCAGCCCTGGGTCCGAGTCGAACGGCGCCGACGCCAGCCACAGCATCGGCACGGCGAAGAACGCCAGCACCACCGCCATGAACGTGACGTACCCGGTGCGCCGCAGCACCTGCCGCGGCACGAACGCCGGCACGGTCCGCGCGGTCATGATCGCCGCCGCAACAGCAGCAGGTACACCAGGGCCACGACCAGGTTCACGACCAGCAGCAGGAAGGAGATCGCCGCCGCGTAGCCCAGCTGGCCGGACGTGATCGCCTGCCGGTAGATGAACACGGGCAGCGTCTCGGACTCGTGGTTCGGCCCGCCCGCGGTGAGTAGGAACGGCGTGAAGTCGTTGGCCGTCCACAGGGAGATGAGCAGCGTGTTCGTCAGCACGTGCCCGCGGATGTGCGGGAACACCACGTCCCGCACCGTCTGCCAACCACTCGCGCCGACCGTGCGCGCGGTCTCCAGCTGCGACGGTGGCACCGCGGCCAGCGCCGAGCCGTACAGCATCATCGAGAACGCCGTGCCGCGCCACGTGTTGAACACGACCAGCGACGCCATCGGGTACTCGACCAGCCACGCCGTCCCCGGCGACCCGAGCAGCGCGCCGAGCGTGCCGCCGTCGCGGTCCAGCACCGCGATCCACAGGTAGGCGACGACGACGCTCGGCAGGATCCACGACATCAGGACGAGTCCCTCGATGACCCGGCGCAGCCAGGGCCGCGCGCCGCGCAGGAACCACGCCAGCGCGAAGCCCAGGAAGTTCTGCCCGAGCACCGCCGAGCCGATCACGAACACCAGCGTCAGCCACAGCGCGTTGCCGAACAGCGCGTCGTCCAGCGCCTCGAGGAAGTTGGCGACGCCGACGAACGCGGGCGCGATCGACGCGGTCCCGGTCAGCGTGTAGTTCGTGAGCCCGATGTAGATCGTCCACACCGCCGGGAAGACCAGGAACACGCCGATCAGCAGCAGCGCGGGCGAGAGGAACCCGACCGCGCGGGCGACGCCGAGCCCGGCGGTGTCCCGGTTGCGCGGGAGCCGGCGGGGTCTCGGGGCCGCCTCGGTGGCCGGCGGCGCACTAACCACCGGCGACCGCGTCCTCGCCGACGGCCTTCACCAGCGCGTCCTGGTACCCGGCCGCGGCCTCGTCGGCGCTCCTGCCGGCGATCACGTCCGCGGTGGCCTGCTGCAGCGCGGTCGACACCTGCGGGTACTCCGCGATGGCGGGCCGGAAGCGGGTGATCGGCAGGATCTCCTCGGCGATGAAGCTGAGCATCGGGTCACCGGAGAGGACCTCGGAGTTCACGTCCTCGCGCTGCGTGATCTGTGCCGTGTCGCCGAGGAAGGCCTTGGTCGCCGCCGCGGAGTTCATGAACTGCAACAGCTCCCAGGCCTGCTGCGGGTACTCGGTCTTCGGGTTGATCACCCGCACGCTGCCGCCGGACATGCTGACGAAGTCCTGACCGTCCACACCGGACCCCGGGGTCACCGCCGGGATCTTCGCCCAGCCCACGGCCGTGTCCCGGTCGGCCATCTTGGCCACGCCCGTCTCCGGGGCGACGACGTCCCGCCAGAAGTAGTCGCTCTCCAGGAGGATGCCGATCTTGTTCTGTGCGAACAGCTCGAACGACTTGTCCCGGCCCTTCGCCTCCTGCTGCAACACCGGGTCGCCGAGCCCGCCCCGGTAGACCCGCTGGTAGAGGTCCAGGACGGCCTTCATGTCCTCGGTGCCGCCCTGCCACTTGCCGTCGGCGTAGATCTCCGAGCCGGTGCCGGCGAGCAGCGGCAGCACACCCTGCATCGTCGTCGCCTCGGTCATCGCCGTACCGGCGTTGAGCTGGAGCGGCGTCACACCGGGCAGCTTCTTGAGCGTGGTCGCGGCGTCGAGGATCTCGTCCCAGCTGGTCGGCTGCCAGTCCTCGGGCAGGCCGGCCTTGGCGAACAGCTTCTTGTTGAAGAACAGCACCCGGCCGTCCGTGCCCTTCGGGATGCCGAACCGCTTGCCCTCGTACGTACTGACCTGCTGGACCGCCTCGGGGATCTGCTCCCAGCCATCCCAGCCGTCCGCCTTGTCCTTGCCGACGATCTCGTCGAGCGCGCGGATCTGGTCGCCCTGCGCGAACTCGCCGAGCCAGATGCCGTCGATCTCGACGACGTCGCCGCCGATGTCGGAGCCGAAGTCGAGCGCCACCTTCGCCTTGTACTCGTCGTCGTCCACGCCGACGCCGTCGAACTCGACCGTGACGTTGACGCCCTTCTCCTTCTGCTGCTTGGTGAACTCCGGGATGACCCACTCCTCGATCCACTTGGCGTCGAGGTCGTTCTTGCCGCCCTGAACCGAGTTCGACGTGATCGTGAGCTCGACGTCCTTCGCGTCGGCGTTGCGCGCGGTGTCTGACTCCTGCTGCTGGCCGAGGCAACCGGACAGCACCAGCGTCGTGGACACGGCCGCCGCCAGCAGCATCGTGCGTCGCATTTCGGCACCCTCTCTCGTCGTCGAGCGAAGTCGATGGGAGCAACTCACCAACCGCAGTGCGAGTGTGTCGAAATCTTGTATCACCGGTCGCCGACTATCAAGGTCAGCGCAGCGTCACCGCGACGCCCCTGCCAGCGCGAACACCCGGCCGTCGTGCGCACACAGCACCTGACCACCGGCACCCGGCCCGGACCCGGCCACCGAGATCGTGTCCCGATCGGAATGAACGGGAAGCCGCAGACCGTCCCCGACCACGAGCGCGCCCGCCGCACCGACCGCGACCAGCTCGCCGCCGACCGGCAGCAGCACCGGCGCGTCCCGGCCGGCCGACACCGCCGTGCGCCCCGCCCGCAGCCCGTCGAGCACCGCGGCCGCGAGGTCCGGGCCGCCCGCGGCGAGGTCCACGGCGGAGTCCACGGCGACCCAGGTCGTCGGCTCGCCGAGGCGGGTGCTGCCGTCGTCGCGGTGCCAGTCGCTGCCGCCGACCGGTGTCGTCCCGGTGCCCCACGCCTGCCACCACGCGACCGGGCCGCCCCAGCTCGGCGAGAGCCAGCTGGAGTGCCACACCTCGGCGAGCGGCGGGCGGACCGGCAGCGGGTGGCGCCACGCGCAGTCGGCGGAGAGCGGGTGGTTGACCGACAGCAGCCCGCCGCGCTCGGCCACGGTGCTCACCCAGCGCGCGGCCGGCTCGCGGAAGTCGACCCATCCGATGTCGCCGAACGCGTTGGCGTGGCCGTACTCCGTGGTGACCTCCTGACCCGGGACCAGCGCGATGCCGTACCGGCGGCCGACCTCCGCGAGCTCGGCGTGGTGGGCCACGGTGTTGTGGTCGGTGACCGCGAGCGCGTCGAGCCCGGACCGGACCGCCAGCGCGGCCAGCTCGGGCACGGTCAGCTCGCCGTCGGAGTGCAGCGTGTGCGCGTGGAAGTCGGCGGCGACCCACCGCAGCCCACCGGCCGCGGGCAGCTCCCGGCGCGGCGGCCGGTCCGGGACGGGCGGCGCCGCGCGGCCCTCCTCGACCCGCGGCGAGCCGCCGGTGCGGACGGTGACCGTGTAGTCCACTCCGGACTCGGGCACCCGGTGCAGGCCGACGACCACGTGCCAGCATCCAGGTTCGGGCTCGCCGGGCAGGTAGCCGGGGGTGGCGGCGCCCGGCGTGATGGCGAACCGGCGCCGCGCGCCGCCGGACCAGCCGCGCCAGCCCGCGGCGCCCTCGCAGCCGAGGTCTAGCACGGCGTCCGGATCGTCGGCGGCCAGCTCGACCTCGACCGCCGGGCAACCGGGTGGCACCTCGAACGGGAGTCGGGGCCAGATCCCCTCGGCGCGGTCGGCGCGGGTGAAGCGGCCCCGGAACGCGGACTCGTGAACGATCTCCACGGCGGCGATACTGCCAGTGATTGCGGAACATGGGCGCGGCCCCACCGCGATGATCGTCGGGACCGGGTAGCGTGCGAGCCGTGGTCGCGACGGATCCGGTGGACGCCCGCCTGCTCGGCGTAGTCGCCGAGATGGGCAGAGCAGCTGTGCACGAGGTCGCCGCCCGGATGGGAATGGACCCACGGGAGGTC
Organism: Actinophytocola sp.; assembly: GCF_050699935.1. Taxonomy (NCBI): domain Bacteria; kingdom Bacillati; phylum Actinomycetota; class Actinomycetes; order Pseudonocardiales; family Pseudonocardiaceae; genus Actinophytocola; species Actinophytocola sp. The sequence continues at coordinate 17,035 of NZ_JBOHGB010000086.1, read as the reverse complement.
GCCTCGCGCCTCGTCGCGCTGTCCGCGACCGGCCTGCCGCTGCTGGTGGGCGTCGAGTGCGACCCGGGCCGGCTGCGGACCGCGGCCGCCGCCGCGATGCAGCAGGCCGCGATGCCGCAGGCCGCGCCCTACGGCTACCCGCCCCAGCCGTACCAGGCGCCGCCGTCGGGCCCGATGCCGATGCCGTACCAGGGCCCCGGCGCGCCGGGTCCGCCCGGACCGCCGGGGCCGTCCGGTCCGTACTCCGTACCGGCCGGACCACAGGTACCGCAGGGGCCGCCGTCGGGTCCGCACTCGGTGCCCCAGCCGGTGCCGTCGGGCCCGATGCCGGCCGGCTACGCCGGGCGGACCGGTCCCCCCAGCGCGCCGGTACCCGCACAGCAGACCGGCCCGCCGAGCGCGCCGTTCCCGAGTGCGCAGCCGGACCCGCCGATGAGCATGTGGGGACCGCCGCAGACCGCGTCCTGGGCCCGCGGTGACCAGCCGCCGCAGGACGTCACGCAGCCGACCGTGCGCACGGAGAGCCAGACGCGGCAGGGCAAGGTCGGCACGGTGCTGTTCGCCGAGGGGCTGGAGGGCGAGAAGCTCGCGATCCAGCTGGTGGAGGTCGTCGACCCGGCCGACTATCTGTTCACCGCGGCCGGCTACCGGCTGCAGGAGGGCGAGCGGTCGGTCGTGGTGCACACCGAGCTCACCAACCGCGGCAAGGCGGCCTACCAGTCGCTGCCGGACCTGTACCTGGTGCTGGTGACCCCGGACGGGAAGTCGATCTCGAAGGCACCGGTGTCGCTGTCATCGCGGCCGCCGCACCGCATCGGGGTGCCGCCGGGTGAGACCGCGGGCGGGCACACCGTGTACGTGGTGCCCGAGCGGACCGAGATCGCCTCGGTGCGCTGGAGCCCCCGCCCGGACGAGGAGTCCCGAACCCTCACCTGGACGATCGACGACTGATCCGCCGGCTACTCGCGGCCGAACATGCGGCCCAGCCAGCCCTTGCGCTCCTGCGCCTGGCCGCGCTCCGGACCCCACGTCTGACCCTGCGTCTGCTGGCTCTGCACCGGGTTCTGCATGGGGTTCCGCATCCCGCGCGGAACCCTGTCCTGTGCGGGGATCGGCGTCGTCGGCGGCTCACGGCGGCGCGGCGGCTCGTAGTCCAGGTCCTCCCCCACCGGGTGCGGACCGTCCTCGCCGCCGATCACCGACGGCGCCACGCCGTCGACGAGGAAGCCCTCCGATAAGTGGTCGTCTCGCTCGGTCACGACTGCTCCGCCTCCCCGGAATTCGATGTGTTGGTCCCGTTGAAGGACGAAAAGTTCTGCCTGGTCACGTACGTGTGGCTGGCTTACGTCACGTTCCCCTGAGGTGCGGTTGCGAAGCCCTCGGCCTGATTCGATCTGGGGGTCGACACAAGGGGTGTCATGGCATCACCTCGTACCCGCGTGTTCCCGACAAGGTACGCGAAAACCTCCCAGGATCGGTGGCATACGCGCCAAACACGCACAGAATCATCCGTCGGCCAGCAGATCCAGGACCTTGCGTAGGTCGTCCGGGTACTCACTGGTGAACTCGACCCGGCGGCCGTCGGCCGGGTGGTCGAAGCCCAGGAGGCGGGCGTGCAGCCACTGGCGGGTCAGGCCCAGACGCTTCGCGAGCACGGGGTCGGCGCCGTAGGTCAGGTCGCCGACGCACGGGTGGCGCAGCGCCGCGAAGTGCACCCGGATCTGGTGGGTTCGCCCGGTCTCCAGCCGGACTTCGACGAGCGTCGCCGCGCGGAACGCCTCCAGCGTGCGGTAGTGCGTGACGCTCGGCCGGCCGGCCGCGACGACGGCGAACTTGTAGTCGTGCCTGGGATGCCGGTCGATCGGCGCGTCGATGGTGCCGTCGGTCGGGTCGGGGTGGCCCTGGACGAGCGCGTGGTAACCCTTCTCGACGGTGCGGTCCTTGAAGGCGCGCTTGAGCACGGTGTACGCGTGCTCGCTCTTGGCCACGACCATCACGCCGGTGGTGCCGACGTCCAGCCGATGCACCACCCCCTGCCGCTCGGCCGCACCGGAGGTCGACACCCGCATGCCGGCCGCGGCCAGCCCGCCGACGACGGTCGGACCGGTCCAGCCGGGGCTCGGGTGCGCCGCGACGCCGACCGGCTTGTCCACCACGATGATGTCGTCGTCCTCGTGCAGGACCGTCATGCCGGGCACGGGCTCGGCGCGCACGGGCACGGGCTGCTCCGGCTCGGGCAGGGTCACCTCGAGCCAGGCGCCCGCGACGAGCCGGTCGGACTTGCCGGCGGGCCTGCCGTCGAGGCTCACGTCGCCGGACTCGGCGAGGGCGGCGACCGCGGTACGGGACAGGCCGAGCAGCTTGGCCAGCCCGGCGTCGACCCGCATGCCGTCCAGCCCGTCGGGGACCGGAAGGGTGCGAGCGGTCACGCGTCCGTGTCCTTCGCGGGCTCTTCCTTCGCGTTGATCGTGTCCTCGGTGTCCGCCGCGTCCTTCGGCATCGGGTCCTTCGGCGTCGCGTCCTTCGGCGTCCTGTCCTTCGGCGTCCTGTCCTTCGTCGACGTGCCGTCGTAGTCGCGGCCGAGCAGGGCCATGACCACGATGAGCGCGCCGCCGCAGACGATGGACGAGTCGGCGACGTTGAACACCGGGAAGACGTCGCCGTTGGGGGCGAACGGCGAGAGGAAGTCGACGACGTGGCCGCGCAGCGGGCCGGGCGCGCGGAGGAAGCGGTCGATGAGGTTGCCCAGCGCACCGGCGAGCACCAGGCCGAGCCCGACGGCCCAGCCGATGGAGCGCAGCTTGGGCATGATCCAGATGATCGCGATGACAACGCCCACCGCGATGAGCGTGAGCACCCACGTCATCCCGGTGGCCATGCTGAACGCGGCGCCGGGGTTGCGCACGAGCTGCAGGTAGAACAGCCCGCCGAGCACCCGCACCGGTGCCTGCCCCTCGAGGGCCGCGACGGCGATGATCTTCGTGACGATGTCGGCGGCCAGCACCACCGGCGCCACGACCGCGAACAGCCAGCCGCGGCGGGGCGGCCGGGACGGTTCGGGTGGGGGCGGCTGCTCGGTGTCGGTACGACCCGGCTGCTCCGCGTCGGTACTGGTCTCGTCGCTCACCGGGCCATTGTCCATGGTCGGCGAAACCGGGTGGTCAGCAACCACTCACGTACGCCGCCCCGGCCGGAGGTCGAGCAGGTCGACGTCGCCGCTGCCGGTCAGCCGCATCGGCTCGTTGATCACGACAAGCACGACGCATCGAGGCGATGGTCTGCGCGGCCTCGCGGAGCCGGTCCAGCGCCTCGGCGGGGGCGTTGCCGCGCCGCCAGACTAAAGCGCGGCCAGCAACGGCGGCAGCGGACGCGGGTCGGGCGCGGGGGTCCAGCGGCCGTCCACCTGCTCGTAGTCCGCCGCCGGGCCGTGCGTGACCAGCGAGCGCAGCGCGCCGACGAGACGGTCGACGTGCTCGGCGGTGCTGCCCAGGCCGAGGCTCGCCCGCAGCGCGCGAGTACCCGTGGCGCCGGCCGAGGCGAGCAGGCGGCGGGTCGCGATGTGGGCGCAGAACGCGCCGTCCCGCACGCCGATGCCGTGCTCGGCCGACAGCGCCGCCGCCAGCAGACCCGGGTCCTGGCCGTCGACCGCGAAGCTCACCACGCCCACCCGGTCGCCGCCGAGCAGGGACAGCTCACGCAGGCCCGGCACGCCGGCGAGCCCCGCCCGCAGCCGCGTCAGCAGCGCACGCTCGTGCGCGATGATCGCGTCCCAGTGCCGGCCCAGCGTCTCGCACGCCACCGCGAGCGCGTGCGCGCCGACCACGTTCGGCGTGCCGGCCTCGTGCCGCTCCGGGCCCGTCGACCAGGACACCGCGAGGCGCGAGTCCCGGTCGGCCACCAGCGACGTCGCGCCCCCGCCGGCCAGGTACGGGTCCGCCGCTCGCAGCCAGTCCGCCCGCCCGACGAGCGCGCCGGCACCGAACGGCGCGTACAGCTTGTGCCCGGACAGCACGACGTAGTCCACGTCCAGCGCGCGGACGTCGACCGGACGGTGCGGGGCCAACTGCGCGGCGTCGAGCACGATGCGGGCGCCGTGGTGGCGGGCGATCGCGGCGACGTCGGCCACCGGCCACAGCTCGCCGGTCACGTTCGACGCACCGGTCACCACCACGAGCCGCGGCCCGGTCGGGCAGTCTTGCAGGGCGCGGTCGAGCGAGCCGACCGACGAGATGTGCCGGACCAGCGGCCCGCGCCACGGCAGCAGTGCGGCGTGGTGGTCGGTGTCGAACCGCACCACCGACGTGCCGGTCCCACCTGTTCGCGGCAGCGCGCGGGCCAGCAGGTTCAGCGCGTCGGTCGTGTTGCGGGTGAACACCACGGCGTCGGTCCGCCGCGCCCCGACGAACCGGCGCACCACCTCGCGCGCCCGCTCATAGACCTTTGTGGACACCTGCGAGGCGAGGCCCGCGCCGCGGTGCACGCTGGCATACCAGGGCAACAGCTCGTCGACCGCGTCGCGGACCGCCGCAAGGCAGGGCGCGCTCGCGGCGTGGTCGAGGTTCGCGTACGGCACCCGGCGACCGTCCACCAGCGGCACGGTCAGCCGCGCGCCGACGACGGGCGGAATCGGGCCGGGCAGGCCGCCGGACACGGGTCGGACATGTGGGATGGCGAGCGTCATCGTGAAGCCTCCGGGGTCGGGGCCCCGCCCCGGGGCCCGCGCTTGCCCACCCGCACCTCGCGGAGGGCCTGGTCCTCACCCGGGGCACCCCACCGCGGTTGGAGGGTTGCCGGCCAGCAAGCCGGGGCTTGACGCTGGCACTCATGACCTTCGCGCCCGAAGGTAGCCGATCCGGCCCGGAACTGTCCAACCGCCACCGTGCTTGACACACTCCCCCCATGACTGACTTCGATGTGCTGGTGCTGGGCTCGGGACCCGGGGGACAGAAGGCCGCGATCGCGGCCGCCAAGCTCGGCGCCGAGGTGGGGCTGATCGAGCGGCGCAACATGATCGGCGGCGTCTGCATCAACACCGGCACCATCCCGTCCAAGACCCTGCGCGAGGCCGTCCTCTACCTGACCGGCATGAGCCAGCGTGAGCTGTACGGCCAGAGCTACCGGGTCAAGGAGGAGATCACGATCGGCGACCTGACCGCCCGGACGAGCCACGTCGTCGGCCGTGAGGTCGACGTGATCCGCAGCCAGCTGTCCCGCAACGGCGTCTCGGTGCTGCCCGGCCTGGGCCGGTTCACCGACCCGCACACGGTCCAGGTCTCCGACGGCAGCGGACAGGAGCGCTCGGTGTCCGCGGACAAGATCGTGATCGCCACCGGGACCTGCCCGGCCCGCCCGTCCAGTGTGGACTTCGACGCGCAGACGATCATCGACTCGGACGGGATCCTCGGGCTGGAGCGGATCCCGCGGTCGATGATCGTGGTCGGCGCCGGGGTGATCGGCATCGAGTACGCGTCGATGTTCGCCGCCCTGGGGACCAAGGTCACGGTGATCGAGCAGCGGATGCGGATGCTCGAGTTCTGCGACACCGAGGTGATCGAGGCACTCAAGTACCACCTGCGCGACCTCGCGGTGACGTTCCGGTTCGGCGAGACCGTGGCCGCCGTGGAGCGGCACAAGAACGGCACGGTCACGACCCTGGAGAGCGGCAAGAAGATCCCCGCCGACATGGTGATGTACTCCGCCGGCCGACAGGGCATGACCGACCACCTCGACCTGCCCGCGGCCGGGCTGGCGGCGGACAGGCGCGGCCGGATCAAGGTCGACGGCACGTTCCGCACCGAGGTCGAGCACATCTACGCGGTCGGGGACGTGATCGGCTTCCCCGCGCTCGCGGCCACGTCGATGGAGCAGGGCCGGCTCGCGGCCCACCACGCGTGCGGCGAGCCGGTGCACGAGATGCACGAGCTGCAGCCGATCGGGATCTACACGATCCCCGAGATCAGCTACATCGGCCGCACCGAGGACGAGCTGACCGAGCAGCGGGTGCCGTTCGAGGTCGGCGTCTCCCGCTACCGCGAGCTCGCCCGCGGGCAGATCATCGGCGACTCCTACGGGGTGCTGAAGCTGCTCGTGTCCCCGCAGGACCGCTCGCTGCTGGGCGTGCACGTGTTCGGCACCGGCGCCACCGAGTTGGTCCACATCGGACAGGCGGTGATGGGCTGCGGCGGCACGATCGACTACCTCGTGGACACGGTGTTCAACTACCCGACGCTCGCCGAGTCATACAAGGTGGCCGCCCTGGACGCGACCAACAAGATCCGCCAGATCAGCATGCTGACGGAGTGACACCTCAGCCGTACAGGAACGTCCCCGGGAACGGCACGACCCAGCCGTCGCTCCGCCGGACCGCGTGGCCGGAGTACTGCGTGGCGGCCTCGAAGAACTGCCAGCCGCCGAACGCCTTGCCGTCGACCGGTTCGCCGACCACGGCGGCGACGTCGGAGGACAGCGTCTCGTAGGACACGCCGTGCCAGTCGCCGCCGGCGGCGGGCTCGGCGGCGACCTCGGCCGGCGACGCGGTCAGCAGCCACAGGGTGAAGTGCACGTGCGCGCCGCTGCTGCTGCCACCACACGGCAGGGCGTTGCCGATCGTGCCGAGCACGGTGCCCGGCGCGACCTGCTGTCCGTCCGCCACCTCGATATTCTCCATGTGGTAGTACCCGGTACGCCAGCCCTCCACGTGGTCGATCGTGACCCAGGGGCCACCCGGGCACTGCCAGATGTGGACGGTGCCGTCGAGCGGCGCACGCACGATGCCGTCGGAGGGCGTCAGGTCGATGGCGTTCTTCGGGCCGGTCGCGCCGTCGTCGGAGTGAATGCCGGCCGAGCCGGCGGACTGGCCCGGCGCGAACGGCAGGCCGAACGCCGGGAAGAGGGACTCGCGGTTCCCGCTCGCCGACGCGCCCGGTGCGGTCACGACCAGACCGACCACCAGTGCGATCGTGGCCAACGACGCGATGACCCGGTTCCGCGTCGTCCGCGTGGTCGTCAGCCTGACCGTCACTGTCCCGCGCCTCTCGCTAGGTTCGGCACTCGCGACAGTCCGAAGGTATGCGGCGGAAACGGGCCGCGGGCACCGTCGTTCGGCGGTGACGTTTGCCAGTTTTGGCCCGTCAGGGCTCTTTGCCGGTCTCGCCCATCCAGCGCGCGTACCGGCCGGCGCGGTCGACCGCGCGGATTCGGTGCTCGGTCGCCGTACGCACCCGCTCGGTCGCGACCACCAGCAACTGGTCGTGCTCCTGCAACCGGGTGCCCGGAGCCGGCGTGTGGCCGACGCCGTCGCGGACGAGCAGGCTGACCGTCGCGCCGATCGGCAGGCGCAGCTCACGCAGGTAGACGCCGTGCATCTTGGACCCCTTCGGGATGCGGACCTGCAGCAGCGCGGCACCGAGCTCGTCGAGCGGCGCGGCGTCCACGTGGATCTCCTGGGAGCGGGCGCCGCGGCCCAGGCCCAGCATGGACGCGACCAGCTGCAGGGTGCTCCCCTGCACCAGGGTCAGCACGATCACCAGCACGAACACCCCGTCGACCAGGAGATTCGCACCGGGCAGGCCCTCGGTCAGCGGGATCATCGCGAGCACGATCGGCACGGCGCCGCGCAACCCGGCCCAGGACACGAACGCCTGTTCCCGCCATGGCATGCGGAACGGCGCCAACGACACGATCACCGACAGCGGTCTCCCGAGCAGCGTCACGACCGCGCCCGCGACGAGGCCGGGCACGACCGCGTCGAGGAGCCGGCCGGGCGACATGAACAGCCCCAGCAGGACGAACAGCCCGATCTGGGACAGCAGGCCCAGCCCCTCGGCGAAGGAGATCGTGTCGGTGCGGTGCGGCAGCCGGGAGTTGCCCAGCACCAGCGCCGCCGCGTACGCGGCGAGGAGCCCGGAGGCATGGATGGCCGAGACCCCGGAGAACGCGAGCACCGACACCGCGACCGTCGCAAGTGGATAGAGGCCGGTGGCCGGCAGTGCGGCCCGACGCAGTGCCGCGGCACCGAGCCAGCCGAGCAGCAGGCCGAGCAGCGCGCCGACGACGAGCTCGTACAACACGACGAACGGCAGTCCCCAGGTGGTCGCCCCGCCGGATGCCAGCAACACCACCGCGATGTAGGCGGCCGCGTCGTTCATGCCGGATTCGAGCTCCAGCGAGCCGACGAGCCGGCGGCTGACCGCGACGTTGCGCAGGACGCTGAACACCGCGGCGGCGTCGGTGGACGAGAGGACCGCGCCCCACAGCAGCGCGATCCGCCAGTCGAAGCCGAGCAGGAGGTGCAACGCCGTGCCGGTCACCGCGATCGTCACCGTGACGGCCACTGTGGACAGCACGATTCCGGGCCACAGTGACGACTTCACCTCTGACCACCGGGTGGTCAGGCCGCCCTCGGTGAGGATCAGGACGAGCGCGGCCAGCCCGAGCGACTCGGTGAGTGGGGCGTTCTCGAACTCGATGCCGATGCCTGCCTCGCCGAGCACGACGCCGATCGCGAGATACAGCACGAGCGACGGGAAGCCGAGCCGCACCGAGATGCGCACCGCGACCACCGAGACCAGGAGGACGGCGGCGACCGCCCCCAGCACGACGGACAGCTCGAGGCCCACTCCACCTCCCAGAACACCTCGGCAAACTCCCGACGAATGAACCTAGCGTGCGAATCGGACCGTTGACACGCTGACGAGAGATCGGCAACTCCACGGAGGGAAGATCATGAAGTTGCGTCTCGCGCTGGTCACGTTGAGCACCGTCGCCCTCACGGCCGCCATCGCCTATGGCACGGCGTCGGGGGCGCAGGCGCCGGCCCTTTCGCCCGCCCAGGCCCAGATCGCGGCCGGCCCGGACATCCCCGGGGCCGACGTGCAGGCGCATCTGGCGCAGTTACAGGCAATCGCGGACGCGAACGGCGGGAACCGCGCGCACGGCGAGCCGGGCTTCCGGGCCGGGCTGGACTACATCAAGGGCGCGCTGGATGCCGCCGGGTTCACCACCCAGCTGCAGGAGTTCTCGGCCTTCGGCACGGGCTGGAACCTGATCGCCGACTGGCCGGGCGGCGACGAGAACCAGGTGATGATGTTCGGCGGCCACGCGGACGGCGTGTCGGCGGGGCCGGGCATCAACGACAACGGCTCCGGCTCGGCCGGGCTGCTCGAGGTCGCCCTCACGGTCGCCGAGCAGACCCTCCAGCCGGCCAAGCACCTGCGGTTCGCGTGGTGGGGCGCCGAGGAGCTGGGGCTGATCGGGTCGACGCACTACGTCTCGAGCCTGCCGCAGACCGAGCTCGACAAGATCGCGGGCTACGTGAACTTCGACATGATCGGCTCGCCCAACCCGGGCTACTTCGTGTACTCCTCCGAAGGCCAGCCGGAGGGCTCGGCGAACATCGAGAAGATGTTGACCGATCACTACGCGGCACTGAGCATCCCGACCGAGACGACCAACATCGGCGGCCGCTCGGACCACGCGGCGTTCGCGGACGCGGGCATCCCGATCGGTGGTGTGTTCAGCGGCGCCGAGCAAACCAAGTCGTCGGAGCAGGCGGCGAAGTGGGGCGGCACGGCCGGCGAGGCGTTCGACGAGTGCTACCACTCCTCGTGCGACACGGTGGACAACATCGACGCCACCGCGCTGGACAACAACAGCGACGCCATCGCCGACGCGGTCTGGACCCTCACGGCTTAGCGGCCGCGCCCGGATTCGGCCTCCGGCCCCGGTTTTCAGCGTAGACGGCCGGGCCGACGTTGCGGCCGCACGCGCGGCACCTGTGGACAACGGGGCCGATTGAACGGTCCATTCAATGGCCCCGGGGCCCCCCGATTTCCACGCTACCGGCGACCACCGACGGAAACGGGCGGTGTCGGCCGGGCTTGTGGACTGCTCAGCCGAGCAGCTCCGCGAGGCGGGCCGGGTCGGCGCCAGTCACCTCCACGACCTTGTCGCGGCCGCGCTCGCCCGTCACGATCACCACGTCCTGGCGGCGGACGCCGAACGCGACGGCCAGCGCCTTGCGCACGGCCTCGTTCGCCTTGCCCTCGACCGCGGGTGCCGGCACCGCGACCACGAGCGCGGTGTCGGATCGGCCGGGCGGCGCGGGCCAGCGGCCGCCGACCGCCTCGCGGCGGGCGCCGGGCTTGACGCGGACGCCGAACCGCAGCGCGCTCACGGCGCGGCGAGGATCTCGGCGAGCCGGTCCAGCGGCCGGGCGATCCACGGCAGCGTCAGCGGGTCGGGGCTGTCGAGGGCCGCGCGCCGCTCGTCGTCGTGCGCGCCGGTCAGCTGGCCGGTGGCGACCCGGAACCGCAGCGACTCCGCGGGCTCGCCGAACTCCGTGCCGGGCAGCAGGGCCAGGCCGTGCCGCTCCAGCAGCCTCGCGGCCACCTCCGCCGCGGTCCCGTCGACCAGCGGGGCGAGGTCGGGGTAGCTGTAGAACGCGGCCTGCGGCGGCTCGACCCGGGCGCCGGCCGCCGCGAACCGGTCGGCCACCGCGACGTTGATCCGCTCGTACAACCGGCGTGCTTTGTCCACATAGGACCGGATGGGTTCCGGCTCGCTGAACGCGAGCGCCGCCGCGGACTGGACCGGCAGGGCCGGGCAGGACCACAGCTCGCTCGCCACGCCGAGTGCCAGGTCCAGCAGCGGGCCCTCGGGGAACCGGGCGACGCCGATCCGCCAGCCGCCGAGCGCGAGGTTCTTGGACAGGCCGGTCGTGACGATCGTGCGCTCGGGCGCGAGCTGCGCCGGGCTGACGAACTCGCCGCCGTAGCCGAGGTCGCGGTAGATCTCGTCGGAGACCATGACCAGATCGTGCTCGCGGGCGACCTCGCAGGCGGCGCGGACGGTCCGCGGGGACGCGAGCCGCCCGGTGGGGTTGTCCGGCAGCGTGAGGACCATCGCCCGCGCACCCGGCCGCACGAGCGCGGGGTCGGCCACGCCACCCTCGCGCGCGGGCACGAAGATCGCGCGCCCGCCGAGGAGAGCCGCCTGCTGGGCGTAGGACACCCAGCTCGGCCGCGGGAGGACGATGCCACCAGCGCTCCCCCGGTCGAGCCGCAGCACCGCGAGGAGGCTCGCGTACAGCAGCGCCTTGCTGCCCGGCCCGGCGATCACCTGGCCGGGATCGGTCGGCAGCCCGCGCCGGGTCCAGTAGCCGGCGGCCGCCTCGCGCAGCGCGGGATCGCCGGCCACCGGACCGTAGGCGTTGCGCCCGGCCGCCTCGGCGAGCGCCTCGGTGAGCAGTGGGTGCACCGGGACCCCGGCCTGCCCGAAGGACATCGGCAGCACCGGCAGCCCCGCTCGCCGCCGCTCCTCGACCACCTGGTGGGCCGCGAGCGTCGCCGACACCGCCATCGTCAGACCCTCACCACATCGACGGTGACCGCCACCCCGTCGCCGACCGTGCCGTCGAAGCCCGACGCCGGACCGTAGGAGACCGCGTCGGCGAGGGTCTCGCGTGCCACGAACGACTCGTGCGCGCGGACCGCCGCGGTCACCTCGTCCGGGGCCCGCACGGTCAGCGCGATCCGGTCCGCCACGTCGAGCCCGGCCGCGCGGCGGGCCTGCTGGACCACGCGCACCAGGTCCCGGGCCAGGCCCTCCGCCTCCAGCTCGGGCGTGGTCACCGTGTCGAGCACGACCAGGCCCGACGAGCCGGGCAGCTCGGCCGTCGCACCGGTGTCGGTCGCCACGAGCCGGCGCTGGTACTCGCCCGGCAGCAGCTCGATGCCGGCCGCCACGACGGTGTCGTCGGTGGACGTCCACTCCCCCGCCTTCACCGCGCGGATGACCTTCTGCGTGTCCGCGCCGAGCCGCGGGCCGCACGCCCGCGCGTTCACCACCAGCTCGAAGTGGCCGTGCGCGGCCACGTCCGTGGTCAGCGACACGTCCTTGACGTTCACCTCGTCCGCGATCAGCTCGGTGAACGGCTCCAGGACCGCGGCGTCCGGCGCGGCCACCACCAGCGACGCCAACGGCAGCCGTACCCGCAGCTTGTTCGACTTGCGCAGCGCCAGCGCGACCGAGCACACCTGCCGTACCCGGTCCATCGCCGTCACCAGCGCGTCGTCGGCGGGCAGCAGGTCGTCGGCCGGCCAGTCGGCCAGGTGCACCGAGCGCTCGCCGACAAGCCCGCGCCACACTGCCTCCGAGGTCAGCGGCAGCAGCGGCGCCACCACCCGCGACACGACCTCCAGCACCGTGTGCAGCGTGTCGATCGCGTCCTGGTCGCCCGCCCAGAAGCGGTCCCGCGAGCGGCGCACGTACCAGTTGGTCAACGCCTCCAGGTAGTCCCGGACGCCCGCGCACGCGCCGGACAGGTCGTAGACGTCCAGCGCCTCGCGGCTCGACACCACGAGCGAGTGCGTCTTCGCCAGCACGTACCGGTCGAGCACGTGCGGCGAGTCCGTCCGCCAGGTGCCCTCCACGGACTCCGCGTTCGCGTACAGGGCGAGGAAGTACCAGCAGTTCCACAGCGGCAGCACCGCCTGGCGGACCGCGTCGCGGATGCCGCGCTCGGTCACCACGAGGTCGCCGCCCCGCAGGATCGGCGAGGCCATCAGGAACCAGCGCATCGCGTCCGAGCCGTCGCGCGCGAACACCTCGTTGACGTCCGGATAGTTCTTGCGGGACTTGGACATCTTCTGCCCGTCGTCACCGAGCACGATGCCGTGCGCCACGCAGTTGCGAAACGCCGGCCGGTCGAACAGCGCGGTGGCCAGCACGTGCATCGTGTAGAACCAGCCGCGCGTCTGGCCGTTGTACTCGACGATGAAGTCGCCCGGGTAGTGGTGCTCGAACCAGTCCGCGTTCTCGAACGGATAGTGCACCTGCGCGTAGGGCATCGAGCCGGACTCGAACCAGCAGTCCAGCACCTCGGGCACCCGGCGCATGGTCGACTTCCCCGTCGGGTCGTCGGGGTTCGGCCGGGTCAGCTCGTCGACGAACGGGCGGTGCAGGTCGGTCGGCCGCACGCCGAAGTCGCGCTCGAGCTCGTCCAGCGAGCCGTACACGTCGGTGCGCGGGTACTCGGGGTTGTCCGAGACCCACACCGGGATCGGCGAGCCCCAGAACCGGTTGCGCGAGATCGACCAGTCGCGCGCGTTCTCCAGCCACTTGCCGAACTGGCCGTCACGCACGTGCGCGGGCACCCAGTTGATCTCCTGGTTCAGCTCGACCATCCGGTCGCGGAACTTGGTGACCGCGACGAACCACGACGACACCGCGCGCTGGATCAGCGGGTTGCCGCAGCGCCAGCAGTGCGGGTACGGGTGGTCGTAGGTCTCGTGGCGCAGCAGCTTCCCCGCCGCCTTGAGGTCACCGATGATCTGGCCGTTGGCGTCGAACACGTGCATGCCCGCGTAGGGCGGAACCTGCGCGTCGAACCGGCCGTGCGGGTCGACCGGCGTGGCGGGCGTGATGCCGGCCGCGTCCGTGACGGCCTTGTCCTCCTCGCCGTAGGCCGGCGCGATGTGCACGATGCCCGTGCCGTCCTCGGTGGTCACGTAGTCCGCGGCGAGGACCTGGTGGGCGTTCTCGGTGCCGACGAAGAAGTCGAACGGCGGCGTGTAGCGGCGGCCGAGCAGGTCGGCCCCCTTGAAGCGGGCGACGACGGCCGGGTTCTCGCCGAACTCGCGGGCGTAGGCGGGGACGCGCGCCTCGGCGAGCAGGTACTTCTCGCCGTCGCGCTCGACCGTCACGTAGTCGACGTCCGGGTGCACGGCCATCGCGAGGTTCGACGGCAGCGTCCACGGCGTGGTCGTCCAGACCAGCGCCAGCTCCCCGGTCTCGAGCCGCAGCCCGACCGTGACGGCCGGGTCCTGCCGGTCGAGGTAGACGTCGTCCATCCGGGTCTCGGTGTTGGACAGCGGCGTCTCGCAGCGCCAGCAGTACCACAGCACGCGGTAGCCCTCGTAGATCAAGCCCTTGTCCCACAAGGACTTGAACGCCCACATGACGCTTTCCATGAAGTCGAGGTCGAGCGTCTTGTAGTCGTTGTCGAAGTCGACCCAGCGGGCCTGGCGGGTGACGTAGTCGCGCCACTGGCCGGTGTACTGGAGCACCGAGGTGCGGCAGGCGTCGTTGAACTCGGCGACGCCCATCTCCTCGATCTCGTCCTTGGTCTTGATGCCGAGTTGCTGCTCGGCCTCGAACTCCGCGGGCAGGCCGTGGCAGTCCCAGCCGAACCGGCGCTCCACGTGCCTGCCGCGCATGGTCTGGTAGCGCGGGACGACGTCCTTGACGTAGCCGGTGAGCAGGTGACCGTAGTGGGGCAGCCCGTTGGCGAACGGCGGGCCGTCGTAGAAGACGAACTCGTTGCCGCCGTTCGTTCCGACCGGGCGCGCGTCGATGGTGGCCTGGAAGGTGCGGTCGCTGTCCCAGTAGTCGAGTACGGCCAGCTCGAGGGTCGGGAAGGACGGCTGGGACGCGACACCCTGGTTCGGGCCGTCCGCGCCGAGCTGCGCCTTGGGGTATGCCATCGGTGTTCCTCGCGGTCGTTCCGTCGTGTGCGTTGCGCACGGGGACGACTGACGCCGCGGTACCACCCCGCTTGCCGACCTGCTCGGTCGACCGCTCGTTGGTCGGCTGTGACGGGCCGTCCCGTCCGGTTCTACTGAGGCTCGCACCCGTTCTTCCGGAGGCTCCCCGGTGATGGCCGGATCAACGCCGTTGGCTTCCAGGATAGCCAGGGCCGGCAACCGGGTTAGCGCGTGGCCCGGTGCTGCGCGGCGAGCGTCGCATCCGGGCCGCAGCGCGCGCACGGCGTGAAGCCGAGCTCGCGCGCCTCGAACACCGGGAGCGGCAGCGTCGGCTTGTCGAGCAGGTACGTGCAGCTCGCCAGGTGGTAGCGCGGGTGCTCGTCAACGACGCGGACTTCGACCCGGAGGTCGTTCACCACGAGGAGGTCCGCCGCGTCGGTGTCCTCCTCCCCCGGCTCGCCGGGTTCCTGGGCCACCGGCCGCTCGGCCGGCTCGTTCACTCGCTCGGCCGGTAGCTCTGCCGGTAGCTCTGCCGGTAGCTCTGCCGGCGGCTCGGTCGGTCGCTCGGGCGGGGGTTGGGTCGGGTGGTCTAACTCACCGGACCGGCCGACGAACACCGTGGCCGGTGGCTCGGTGCCGGCACGCTGTTCGCCGCCCGGCGGCGGTTCCGTGCGGCCACCACCGGCCGGCTCGACGGGCGGCGAACCGCCCCGCACCGTTTCGGTGAGCGGTGGCGTCTGGTCGCTGAATGGCCGCTCGGGGCGCTCCATGACCGGGTCCGGCTCCGCCGCATCCGCGGCCTCGGCGGCCCGGCGGCGGCCGCGGATCCAGTCGAGCACCAGCAACCCGGCCGCGATCACGCTGACCGTGACCGAGATCCACGCGAACAGCGTGTTGGCCGTGGTGAGCGCGGCGATCAACAGCCCGAATGCCGCGAGCACCAAGCCGAGTACGAGATACAGCACGCGAATCGTCCGCTAGGCGGGCGTGACGACGCCCGCCGTCAGCCCGCCTCAGCCGCGCGCGGGCCGAACGCGTAGCCCTGCTGACCCGAGGACCTGTTGCCCTCCGACGAGCCGGGCGCGCCCGTGGTCGGCGCCGCCGAACCGCGGTCTCCCAGCTCGCGCAGGCTGGACTCGAGGAACGTCTTCAACCTGGTCCGGTACTCGCGCTCGAAGGTCCGCAGCTCGTCGATCTTCTTCTCGAGTGCCGTGCGCTCCGCCTGCACCTGCCCGAGGATCTCGGAGTGCTGCCGCTGTGCGTCGCGTTCCAGCGTGGTCGCCTTGTCCCGTGCCTGACGTTCCAGCGTCTCGGCCCGGGTGCGCGCGTCGTTGAGCATCGTCTCGGCCCGGGTACGCGCCTCGTTGATCATGGTGTCGGACTTGGCCCGGGCCTCGGACAGCAGCTGCTCGGACTTGGTGCGTGCCTCGGCGAGCATGCCGTCCGACTCGGCCTTGGCCTCGCCGGTGAGCCGGTCGGCCATCTCCTGGGCCAGCCCCAGCACCTTGGCGGCCTGCACGTGGTGATCTCCACCGACGCCGCCCGGCGAGGTCTGCTCCATCGCGCTCGGCGGCGGCACCGGCGTCAGCCGGCGCGGCTCGTCGACTCGCGGCCCCGCCGGGGGCACGGCGTGGCTCGCGCTCTCGATGTCGGCGCGGGCCGACTCGAGCTGGGCGTCGAGCTGCTCGACCTGCGCGCGCAGGTCGTTGTTCTCCTCGATGAGCCGCGACAGCTCGACCTCGACCAGGTCGAGGAAGGCGTCCACCTCGTCCTCGTTGTAGCCCCGCTTGCCGATAGGAGGCTTGCTGAACGCGACGTTATGAACGTCAGCGGGGGTCAACGACATCTGATCACCTCACGCACTCATCGGCTGCGGTCCACCCAGACGTCCCCGTCATCCGGGATAGGCCAGTCGCATCAGTATGAACACGACCAACAGCAGCACCATAATCGATAGGTCCAGCCCTACACCGCCGATCCTGACCATCGGGATCAGCCGACGGAGCAAGCGGACCGGAGGATCGGTCACTGTGTAGATGGTCTCCAGCGTTACCGCAACCCCACCGGCCGGGCGCCACTCCCTCGCGAACGCGCGGACGAGCTCAACCACGACTCGGGCGGTGAGGAACAGCCAGAAGACGAACAGTATCCAGTACAAGACAAGCCGGAGGGGGTCCACGCTGTCAACTCTGCCATCAATCAGGTCCGGTTGAGCAACCCGCCCTCCGCAATCCGCCGTTTGTCCTCCGCCGTCGGATCCTGATTCGGCGGTGAGATCAAGAACACTTTGTTCGTGACCTTGTCCATCGAGCCGCGCATGGCGAACGCCAGCCCGGCCGCGAAGTCGACGAGCCGGCGGGCGTCCGCATCCTCCAGCTCGGTGAGGTTCATGATCACCGGAGTGCCGTCCCGGTAGTGCTCGCCGATGGCCCTGGCCTCGGCAAAGCTGGTCGGGTGCAGCGTGACGACGCGGCCCATCGGGTAGCCCGTCGGGGCCGCCGCGGGCTCGGCCGGCCGGGGCCGCGGCGCCGGTTCGCGGCGCGGTTCCACGG
>NZ_JBOHGB010000085.1:0-30633 GCF_050699935.1 Actinophytocola sp. | reverse complement strand
GCGGGGAGGTGCCGTCGCAGACCGCGCGGCGCAGCTCCCCCACCAGGTCGGCGAGCACGAGCGCGCGGCGGGGGCCGCCGAGCCGGGCCGGGCGGGCGGCCTCCTCGACGTCACCGCCGGCGATCTCGGAGAGGAACCGGGACGGCTGCTCGTCCTCGCCGCGGATCGCCGACAGCAGCAGCGTGTGCCTGGCCCGGCTGGCCGCGACGAGCAACAGCCGGCGCTCCTCGGCGAGCAGCGGCGCGGTGGCGGACAGCTCCACGCCGTCCACTCCGGACAGCAGGTCGGTGAGCCGCTCCACGCCGAGCAGGGAGCCGCGCAGCCGCAGGTCCGGCCAGGTCCCCTCCTGCACGCCGAGCACGGCCACGACCGTCCACTCGCGACCGACGGCGGCGTGCGCGGTGATGACCGAGACGGCTTCGCCCCGCTGCGCGGACGGCGCCAGCGTGTCGCCCACGATCCGTTGTGCGGCAAGGTATTCGGCGAATCCCGTGACACCGGCCCCGGGCAACCGGTCGGCGTAGCGGCCGGCCGCGTGGAACAGCCCGACGATCGCGTCGAGGTCGCGGTCGGCCTGTGCGCCGAGCGGGCCGCCGCGCCGGGACTGGGCCACCCAACGTTCCTCCAGGCCACTCTGCTGCCACACCAGCCACAACACCTGCTCGATGCCGGCATGCTCGGCGATGGCCTGCCGCGCGGTCGCCAGCAGTCCGCCGACCCGGTGCACGCTCGCCGCCTCGGTCTCGTCCAGCGCGGCCAGCTTGTCGCCGTCATCGAGGACCTCGACGAGCAGGTCGTCGCTCGGCCGGTCGCTTCCGGCCGCGAGCTCCAGGCGGCGCAGTCCCCGGCGGAGGCGGCGCAACGCCAGTGGGTCGGCGCCGCCGAACTGGCTGGACAGCAGCATCTCCGCGCGAGCGGGGTCGAGCAGGTGCGGGTCGGCGGCGACGCGCAGCAGCTCGAGGAACGGCCGGACGGCGGGCTGGCGGGCGAGCGGCAGCTCGTCGGCGTCGGTGGTGACCGGGACGCCGGCGGAGGCGAGCGCGCGCTGCAGGACCGGCACGGAGCGGGTGGCGGAACGGACCAGGACGGCCATCTCCGACCACGGCACGCCGTCGATGAGGTGGGCACGGCGCAGCTGGTCGGCGGCCCAGGCGGCCTCGGCGGCGTCGGTGGCGTGCAGGCAGACGGTGACCCGGCCGTTGTTGCGGGAGTTCTCGACGCGCGGCTCGGTCGTGTCGAGGGTGGGCCGCTGCGGTGCGGCACCGGGCAGCCGGGTTGCGAGGCGGGCGACGGCCTGTCGGACGGCGGGCGCCAGACGGTGGGTCTGGCGCAGCACGACGGTGCCGCCGTCGGGATGGGTGTCGCCGAGCAGGCGGGGGTCGGCGCCACGGAAGGAGAAGACGGCCTGGTCGGGGTCGCCGGCGAGGACGAACTCCTTGGCGGCGAGGCCGAGCCGGGCGAGCAGGCGGTACTGCAGCGGGTCGAGGTGCTGCGCGTCGTCGACGAGCAGGTAGCGGACCCGGTCCCGCTCGCCGGCGAGCAGGTCGGCGTCGGTGTCGAAGGCGAGCAGGGCGCTCGCGACGAGCTCGGCGGCGTCGAGCGCGGGAGCGGACTCCTGGGCCACGCCGTCGGCGCCGGCGAGCAGCGTGACCTGCTCGTACTGCCGGGCGAACGCGCCGGCGGCGACCCACTCGTCCCGCCTGGCGTCCCGGCCGACCTTGATCAGGTCCTCGGGCCCGAGCCCGCGCTCGGCGGCGCGCAGCATCAGGTCGCGCAGCTCCTCGGCGAACCCGGGCACGGCCAGCGCCGGCCAGAGGCGGTCGGGCCAGTAGTGGGCCTCGTCCTCGACGTCCCCGGCAAGCAGCTCGCGGACGACGGCGTCCTGCTCGGGCCCGGACAGCAGGCGCGGTCCGGGGACGTCGCGCATGGCGGCCTGCAGGCGCAGGACGGAGAAGGCGTAGGAGTGCACGGTGCGGACCAGCGGCTCGCGGACGGTCCTGACGGCGTCCTCGCCCGCGGTCAGCAGGCCGCTGATGACCTGGCGGACCTCCGTGGCGGCGCGCCGGTTGGCCGTGACCACGAGGAGCTGGTCGGGGTCGACGCCACCGCGCCGGATGCGGTCCGCGGCGACCTCGGCGAGCAGGGTGGTCTTGCCGGTGCCGGGCCCCCCGAGCACGCGGACGAAGCCCTCGGCTCCGTCGAGTACGCGCTGGGCCGCGGCATCCCACCGGGAGGGCCGTCGGGGTGCCACCGGCCGGCGCACGAGCCGGGGGGCCGGCTGCTTTGCGGTGGTGACCACGCCGACGATGAAAACACGGCGGACCGACGTTCCCGGTACCGGCACGCCGTCATACTTGGCGGCGTGGACGAGGCGCTGCACGAACGGGTTCGCGAGCTGGTCGCGTCGATCCCGGCGGGCCGGGTGTCCACCTACGGCGACATCGCCGCCATGGCCGGGGCCTCGACGCCCCGCCTGGTGGGCCGAATCCTCGGCGAGGACGGCCACGACCTCCCCTGGCACCGGGTCCTACGCGCGAACGGCACGCCTGCCCCGCACCTGGTCCACCACCAACTGGAGCTCCTGCGAGCCGAGGGCGTGCTGGCGGACGGGCAGCGAGTCAGCATGCGCGAGTACCGCTGGCGCCCCTGACCCGGCCCACGTGCTCGCCCGACCGCAACTGTCGGTGCTCGCCGGTAGACTGGAAATCGGGGGACCCGAGGCGGTTGTCCACAATGCCAACGGATGTCCACAGATCTCCTCGGCGCCACCTGAACTGTCGGTCCCCACCAGTAGATTTGAAATCGGGGACCCCCGCCGGGTTATCCACAATTCCGGTAGCTGTCCACAGGTCCGCATGAGCACGCCAGGACTGTCGGTCCCCACC
The DNA here is from genome assembly GCF_050699935.1 of Actinophytocola sp. Taxonomy (NCBI): domain Bacteria; kingdom Bacillati; phylum Actinomycetota; class Actinomycetes; order Pseudonocardiales; family Pseudonocardiaceae; genus Actinophytocola; species Actinophytocola sp. Next base: position 27,748 of record NZ_JBOHGB010000085.1, on the reverse strand, counting down.
GGTAGGCTGGAAATCGGGGGGACCCCCCTGGGGGCGGTAATCCATAGGCTTTGGCTTGGTGGCGCGGTTTTGTCGGTGCGCGTCGGTAGGCGAGCAGTTACTTTTCCGGGCGCGCCTTGCTGCACTTGTCGGCATCACCGCCGAGCTGGATGGGCACCCTGGCGCACTGGGGCCGCACCTCGCGACCGTGGGCGAACCGTCTTGAGCCCACATCGAGCCGCAAGATCCACCGGCGATTGACTTTCTGCCCAGTGCGCGACCTCGGCACGACGAATCCTGTGCCAGCCGCACAGAATTCTCAGCTCAGCTTACTCATCGTGACGCAAAGGAACGCTAATTTCAGACGAACTTGATCTTGTAGTAGAGTGCGCGTTCATACAGCGACTCAACGGTTGAGCCTTATTGGGGAAAGGTTTGTTGGCTAGCGCATGGACCCCGCGATTCTAATTGCTGGCATCGGAACACTGATAGCCATTGCAGCTTTGGCGTGGCAAATTGTCATATTCGTGCAGGGTCGACGCACGCGAATTTCGCTCCGAGTGAACCCTGTTGTCTCGCCGGACAAGAAGTCATGGACGATAACGGGCACGGTCATCAACAGGAGCCATAACCCGGTGTATATCCGGCGAGTGCACCTGGTTCACTCGCGGTACCCCACGTGGTATGTGGATCTTCGCCCACGCAACGATGAAGAGGCACCTCTAAAGATGGAGCCTGGCTCGGAAATTACCTACGTGGCTGACGGCGACGATGCCATTTCGACACTCGGTGAGTTGAATGAATGCATCTGCGTGGCTACCACATCCCACGAGAGAACCTTTACTTCGCTCCTTAGGTCAAAGGATAACAAATTTGAGACCATGTGCCTCGTCGCATCGCTCATGGTCGACGATGGTAGCGGCTCGCCCGCAAAGTTTCCGTGGTCCGTGGATGACGTGATCTCAAAGACGGGTGCTCGACTGCTGCACTGGAAGCTCAACTTCATGGTGGCCCAAGGCTGGGTAGAAGTAAGAATTGAATCTGACGGAGAAGAACATTACTACCCAACGGCTGAGGGTGACCGGATAGCTGCGACGGGTGTCCTTGCGCCTGGCGTCGACATAGACGGCATATTCGGAGGATCAGGCGAATCTCACAACCGTGGACGCTGGGAGCAAATACGGTTGAACCGTCGCGCCAAAAGGACGACAAGAGCCATCATGCGGGACCTTACCCGAAAGAAGAAGCAGCAGAAGTAGTCCGCGATATCCCTAACGGAACGTGTCTGTCCAGGACAGTTCGGGTGAGCTCGTGGTGGCCGTGAGGATGCTCATCACACAGCTGCCCCCTGGCGGGTGCTCGTGCATCGTGGCGACGGCCTATCGCCGACGGCGATCTGATCAGGGAGGCGACGGGGAGCAAGGGAGTTCTCACCGTGACCTTCCCTGCCCAGGTCTCCCCCGTTTACCTGGGGAAAGGCGGTCCAGGGATCCCAAGAGGGGTTGCCGCCCGACACCGGAGAAGCGCCGTTTGCTGGGCAGCGTCCGGGCTCCCCCACCGTTGAGACGGTGCGCGTGTGCGCCAGGACGCGCCAGCACATCCATGTGTGCATGTACATGTCGAACAAGCAGGTGAGCCCGGAGGCCGGTCCTAGACGTGACTAAAGCGCAGGTCAACGCTGTGTCATCAAATAGCCTGTAGCCGGGCCGGAGGCCACGCCCGCTACCTCAAATCGACTCGTCGGCCGCCGTGCGGTGGGCCAGGTGTTCGGCGGGGATCTGGCCCAGCCGACCCGCCTGGAAGTCCTCGAACGCCGTGATGATCTCCTCGCGCGTGTTCATCACGAACGGGCCGTACCGCGCCACCGGCTCGTTGATCGGCAGGCCGCCCGGCACCAGGATCTCCCAGCCGGTCGGCGAGTTCGCCGGCTGCGTGTCCGCCGCCTGCATGGTGAGCGCGTCGCCGTGCGTGAAGACCGCCAGCTGGCCCTCCTCGATCGGGCGGCGGTCCGGCCCGACCGTGCCGCGCCCGGACAGCACGTACACCAACGCGTTGTAGTCCGCCGGCCACGGCATCGCCAGGCGCGCACCGGGGCTGACCGTCGCGTGCAGGTACGTGATCGGCGTGTGCGTCACGCCCGGCCCGTCGTGCCCGGCCAGCGAGCCGGCGATCACCCGCACCAGCGCCCCGCCGTCGTCGCTGGACAGCAGCGTCGCGTCGCGGGCCTCGATGTCCTGGTAGCGCGGGGTCGTCATCTTCTTCGCGCGCGGCAGGTTCACCCACAGCTGCACGCCGTGGAACAGCCCGCCGTTCGCGACCATGTCCTGCGGCGGCATCTCGTTGTGCAGGATCCCGGCCCCCGCGGTCATCCACTGCGTGGCGCCGTCGGTGATGAGACCGCCGCCGCCGATCGAGTCGGTGTGCTCGAAAGTGCCGTCGATCATGTACGTCACCGTCTCGAACCCACGGTGCGGGTGCCACGGCGCGCCCTTCGCCTCGCCCGGGCCGTACTCGACCGCACCCATGTGGTCCAGCAGCAGGAACGGGTCGGCCAGCGCCAGCTCGGCCCCCGGGAACGGGCGGCGGACCTGGAAGCCCTCGCCCTCCAGGAAGCGCTGCGCGGTGACGATCCGGCCGACGCCGCGCCACCGGGTGTCGGGCACGGACGGGTCGGGCAGGCGGGGCAGGGTCAACGTGTCCGCGGTGATGGCCGGCATGACGCCTCCTTGGTGAGGTCCTACAGCCTATGCTCGCACCAAGCTAGTTGCACGTTCAATTATTCCAGCCCGGTACCGCCGCACGACGAGGTCCACCACCAGCGGGTGCGCGCCGAGCGGTTCGGCCACCACCGCGGCCCCGCTCCGCACGGCGAGCCCGTGGAAGAGGCCGGGCGCGAGGAACCACGACGCCACCGCGCACCCGGGCGCCACCTCGCCGATGCGGGGTGATCCGGTCGCGTAGCCGACCCGGACCGGGCCACCGGTGAGCACACCGAGACGGGCCGCGGCGCGGTCGACGTCGGTACGGCGCGCGGGTCGGAGGAGCCGGCCGCCGCGAGGACGACCGGCTCGCCGCGCAGCCAGCCGGCGTCGACCGGCACGCTCGCGGTCGTGTTCACGCTCGACGCGGGCGATCGGGTGGTCCGGCCGCTCCACACGCTGCCGGTGATCTCGCTGCTCGGGGTGCTCTGCCTGCTGGTCGCGCTGTTCGCCGCGCTCGCCCTGCTCGGGTGGGGCACGCTCGGGGCCACCCGCCGCCGGTGAGTGGGCCTGCGTGGCGCTGTGGGTGGTCGTGGTCGGCCTCGGTGCCTGGCCGGCTGGGGGTTCGCGGCGGCGGCGACGTTCGCGGGCGATTTCTCCCTCGGCGCCCAGCTGACCCTGGCCTACGTGGGCGGCGGGCTGCCGTTCGCGCTCGTCGCGGCCATGCTGCTGCGGCCGCCGGGGGCCAACGCGGCGGCGCTCGGGGTCACGGTGGTACTGCTGCTGACCGGCGTCGTGATCATGGACGGCGAGCCGCTGGAGGCGTGCGCCGAGCTGCTGTGGCGGCTCGTGGGTCCGCGGGTCACAACTCCGTGACGTGGTGCGCGGCGCTTTCGAGGCCACGCAGGGACTGCTCGGTGGAGTGCGGGTGCAGGGCGTGCACGGCGAGGCGGAAGAGCACGGCGTGCAGCAGGGCCTGCGGCCACTCGGGCAGGTGCGACCAGCGGCGCAGGATGGCGTCGTCGGCGCCACCCCAGGCGAGCGCGTCGACTACGACCACGGCGGCGGCCCACTCGGCGGGCCGGTAGTAGCAGGTGAAGTCGGTGATGCCGGGCGCGGCGTCGCCGTCGAAGAGCACGTTGCCGAACAGGTCGCCGTGCACGACCTGCGGCCGCAGCCCGAGTGGCTTGCGGGAGCCGATGAGGACGTCGAACAGCCGGCCGCCGAGCGCGGGGTCGAGCGGCGCGTCCTCGACGCCGGCGGCGGCCCGGTCGGCGATGGCGAACACGTCGGTGCGCGCGCCGAGGAAGCGGGGCACCGGCACGTCGGCGGTGGCCTTGTGCAGCCGCAGGGACGCGGCGACGACCTCGTCGTAGCGCGGCTCGGGCCACCCCTCGAGGTGCCGGAACGCGGCCCAGCCGCCCACGACCCAGCGGCCGTCGCTGGCCCGCACGGGGCGTCCGATGCGCAGCTCGGGGACCTGGAGGTCGCCGAGGGTCTGCGCGACCCAGGACGCCTCGGCCGGGTTGGTGATGGGGCGCAACGCGATCTCGCCGCACCGCCACTGCGGCCCGGCCTCGATGAGCTCCGGCTCGATCTCCTTGACACCGAAGGCCGCGCGCACATGCAGGGGCGGTGGGGACGCACTCACGACACCGCACGCTACCGGTTCGCGGCCCGCCGGATGGACGGACGGCGGGCCGGTGTGCCGCGGCGGGCCCGGATCGTCAGTAGGTCGGCAGGCTGGGGTCGACGTCGCGTGCCCACCCGAGCACGCCGCCGCCGACGTGTACCGCGTCGCGCAAGCCCGCCTTGTGCAGTGCGGCCAGCGCCTCCGCCGACCGGCCGCCCGACTTGCAGTGCAGCACGATGGGCTTGTCCTGCGGCAGCTCCGCCAGCGCCTCGCCCGACAGGATCCGGTCCTTCGGGATCAGCACCGCACCCGGGATGTTCACGATCTCCCACTCGTGCGGCTCGCGGACGTCGATCAGGGCGAAGTCGTCGCCGCGGTCGAACTTGTCCTTCAGCTCGCGCGGGGTGATCGTGTGGCTGGCCGCCGCCTGCTGGGCGTCGTCCGACACGACACCGCAGAAGGCCTCGTAGTCGATCAGGCCCTCGATCGGCTTCGACTCCGGGTCCTTGCGGATCCGGATGGTCCGATACGACATCTCGAGCGCGTCGTAGACCATCAGCCGGCCCAGCAGCGGCTCGCCGATGCCGGTGATCAGCTTGATCGCCTCGGTCACCATCACCGAGCCGATCGACGCGCACAGCACGCCCAGCACGCCGCCCTCGGCGCACGACGGCACCATGCCGGGCGGCGGCGGCTCGGGGTAGAGGTCCCGGTAGTTCAGGCCCTGGCCGTTCGGCGCGTCCTCCCAGAACACGCTCACCTGGCCCTCGAACCGGAAGATCGAGCCCCAGACGTACGGCTTGCCCAGCAGCACGGCCGCGTCGTTGACCAGGTAGCGGGTGGCGAAGTTGTCCGTCCCGTCCAGGATCAGGTCGTAGTCGCGGAAGATGTCCAGCGCGTTGTCGGAGGTCAGCTGCTCCTGGTGGAGGTTCACCGTGACGAACGAGTTGACCTCCGCGACCGACTCCTTCGCCGACAGTGCCTTCGGCTTGCCCACGTCGGACTGGCCGTGGATCACCTGACGCTGCAGGTTGGACTCGTCCACCACGTCGAAGTCGACGACGCCGAGCGTGCCGACCCCGGCCGCGGCCAGGTACAGCAGCGCGGGACTGCCGAGCCCACCCGCGCCGACCACCAGCACCTTGGCGTTCTTCAGCCGTTTCTGACCGTCCACCCCGACGTCCGGGATGATCAGGTGCCGGCTGTAGCGGGCGACCTCGTCCTTGGTCAGCTCCTCGGCCGGCTCGACCAGCGGCGGCAGACTGCCTGCCATGGCTCCTCCTCGACGCGCGTACCCATGTATCCCCAGTCTGCTCAGGTCAACGCTTTCGTCCCACCCGGTCTTCCGCGGCTCTCACATTCCGGGACGGCTCAGCGCGCCTGCGGGTTCGGCCACGGGTTGTACCGGCAGGTCTTGCCGTCGGCCTCGACCGGGTCGACGTAGCCGGCCCTGTTGTTGAGCCGCGCGACGTAGTCGTTGGCGACGCCGAACGACTGCTGCATCATCACCGGCGCGAGGCCACCGTCCTTGTCGCAGCCCGCGTGGTCCTCGCCGAACGCGTGGCCGATCTCGTGGTTGATCGCGTAGATCCGGTAGTTGCCGATGTCGCCGCCGAACGCGGTGGCGCCGCGCACCCAGCGCGCCAGGTTGATCATCAGCCGGCCCTGGTCCCGCCGCCAGCACGACGACTCGTACTTGATCGAGTAGCCGCAGTACTCGTTGCGGTGCACGGTGTCCGGGGTGGACAGGCTGATCCGGATGTCCGGGTCGTCGGCGTCCTTGTCGACCCGCTGCACCGACACCTGCCCGGTCCCGGCCCAGCTGCGGGGATCGGCGAGCGTGGCGTCGACGAGCGAGGCGAAGGAGTCGTTGCCGCCGTAGGGCTTGAGGTCGATGCCCTGCTCGACCTCGACCGTGTAGGTGAACAGCTCGCCGCCCTGGCCGACGCGCTCGCCGCGGCCGCGCAGGATGTCCCAGGCGCCCCTGCCGGACTTCGCGTACGGCGCACCCTTCGGCAGGTCGGCGGTCGGGATGTTGAGGTTCGGCGGCACCGCGGGCTGCTCGCTGACGTTGACGTTCACGCCGTCCTCGCCGGGCCGCGGCGGCGCCTGGTCGGCCGCGGCCTGCCCGGGCTCGGCGGTCTCGCCGGCCTGCTCGCGGTTGGTCTGGATGAACGCCAGCACGGTGATCGCGATCAGGACGGGGATCGCGTAGATCCGCCAGCCGTAGGTCGACAGGACGCCCCGCAGACCACGCTTGCGCGGGCGGCGACGTCTCCTCCGTGCCTCACCGCGCGCCGGTTGGTCGGTGGGTCGCCAGGACGCCGCGAGAGGTTGCGCCGGGGGTCGGCGCGCCCCGGCACGGTGCCGTTCCTGGGTCGCCCGCTTCGTCACGGCAACAAGGGTGCCACATTTTGTCCGCGGCGCCCTCCGCCAGGTGACGGGATCACCACTCACCCGCGGCGGACCGCTCCCACATGCCGAGCACCGCGCGGGCCACCGTGCCCGGCCGTTCCATCTGCGCCACGTGCCCGGTGTTGGGCAGCACGAGCAGCCGGCCGCGGGGCAGCAGCAGAGCGGTCCGCGGCGCCTTGCGGACCGTGACCAGCTTGTCCTTCGCGCCCCACACGACGAGCGTCGGCACGGAGATCGTCGGCGCGATCCGCCACAGCGAGCGCGACCGCGGCGCGAGCCAGGTGCGGAACAGGCCGACCGTGCTGCGGGCGAGCGCCGGGTTGGACCACACGAGCCGCTCGCGCTCCTCGAACTCCTCCCTCGCCTCACGCTTGCGGGACTCCGGAATCCGGTCCGGCTCCGCGAAGCACAGGTCCAGCAGGCGCATGACCCGCCGGTCGACGTCCTCGCGGGCCATCCGCCGGCGCACCGCCGGGCCGATCACCGGCAGGTAGGCGACCGCGAGCCGCGGGTCCGACATCCGCGACAGGTACGGGCGCAGGTCCGGCACCGCGGGCGAGATCAGCGTCAGGGTGCGCACCAGCTCGGGGTGACGGGAGGCGACGAGCATGGCGATCGCTCCGCCCATCGAGTTGCCGAGCAGGTGCACCGGGCCGGCGTCGAGACCGTCGACGAACCGCGCCACGGTGTCCGCGTGCGCGGGTATCGAGTAGTCGAAGTGCCGCGGCGGCTGGGTGCGGCCGAACCCGGGTAGGTCCACGGCGACGCCCGGCACGCGGGTGGCGAGCTGGCCCGCGAGGTCGGTCCAGTTGGTCGCCGACCCGCCCAGACCGTGCACGTAGACCGCGGTGGCCCCGGTGGCATCCGTGTCCACGGTGCCCGGGGTGTGCCGCACGTGCAGGGTCACCCCGCCGGCCGTCTGGTCCTCGCCGGGCCAGGGCGGGATCGACATGTCCACCGGTGGCAGCTCGGCGTCGGAGAGCGGGACGTGGGTCAGCGGGGGCCGGGTCGCGGAGCTCGTGCTCATCGCTCCAGTATCCGTGACACGATCCGTGACACCTCCGACCGTCGCGGACGACCGTTACCCACGAGTAGTGTCATATCACCCGCACGGACCGGTAATCCTGGCTCTGGAGGAGAGGCGGCATGTCGGAGACGATGCAACAGGGCGGCCTCGCCGGGCACGCCCAGGCGAGCCGGGCGGCGCGGCTGCCCCGCACGGCACGACGGGCGCAGCTGCTCACCGCGGCGCAGGACGTGTTCGCCGCCAACGGCTACCACGCGGCCGCGATGGACGAGATCGCCGAGCGAGCCGGCGTGTCCAAACCCGTGCTGTACCAACACTTCCCGGGCAAGCTCGAGCTGTACATGGCCCTGCTGGACATGCATGTCGACGAGCTGATCGAATGCGTGACCGACGCGATGGAGTCCACGACCGACAACAGGGCGCGCGTGCGGAACGCGGTGAGCGCGTACTTCGACTTCGTGGACCGCGAGAGCCAGGCGTACCGGCTGGTGTTCGAGTCCGACCTGCAGGGTGAGCCGGCCGTGCAGGCCGCGATCGACCGCGGGACCGAGACCTGCGTCCGCGCGATCACGGCGACGATCACCGCCGACGCGGGCCTTGACGAGCAGCGGGCGTCGCTGCTCGCGGTGGGCCTGGTGGGCATCAGCCAGGTGGCGGCCCGCTCGTGGCTCGCGAACAACCGGACGATGGCCAAGGAGGAGGCCGTCGCGCTGATCTCGACCCTGGCGTGGAAGGGCATCGGCGGCGGCTTCCCGCTCCAGAATCCCTGACACGGGTTGGGCCGACAGGAGTAGCGTTCGCAGGATGTCCGGCCCAACAGACACCGACGGCAGCGGAACCGCCGACACCGGCGACGCCAGGCGCGACCGGTGGCGCTCGCACCGGGCGGCGCGGCGGGCGGAGTTCGTCGAAGCCGCCATGCGTGCGCTCGCCGAGCACGGCCCCGACGTCGGCATGGACCACATCGCCGCCGAGGCCGGTGTCACCAAACCCGTGCTGTACCGGCACTTCACGGACAAGGCCGACCTGTTCGTCGCGCTCGGGCAGCGCGGTACCGAGATCCTCTTCGACCGGCTCATCCCCGCGATGAACAACGAGGAGGCGCCGGTCCCCCGCATCCGCAAGAGCCTCGACGCGTTCTTCTCGACCGTCGAGGAGCATCCGAACCTCTACCGCGTGCTGGTCCGCCGCTCGTTCGCCAAGGCCACCGTCGAGCAGGACATCGTCGCCGAGGACAAGGAGTTCATCGCCAGCGCGCTGGCCGCCCTGCTCGGCGACTACCTGCGCGCGCTGGACATGGACTCCGGCGGCGCCGAGCCCTGGGCGCACGGGATCGTCGGCATGGTGCAGAACGTCAGCGAGTGGTGGCTCGAGCGCCGCACCATGACCCGGGACGCGGTCGTCGAGTACCTCACGCAGATCATCTGGTCCGCGATCGACGGCTTCACCCGCGCGCACGGCATAGTGCTCGACCCGAACAAGGCGCTCGCGGTCAACAAGGTAGTAAAACTACGCGCCGACGACGCCAGCTAACAACCGACCAAGGCGTGTCACGGATCGTTGTGCGGAAGTCCGAGCCTGCCCAACGGAACCTCAGGGGACCGTGACGGCACCCAGCCACAATCAACCGCGAATCCGCACCATCCGCGCGGAACGCAACCAACACTTTGAATTCCGGAGAGGCGGGACAGTCACGTCGCGAAGCCGACTCGGCGGCTGTCGGCGGTGCCGATCTCCACGTACGCGACCCGCGCCGACGGCACGACATACCGACGCCCCTTGTCGTCGACCAGGGTGAGCGTGCCGGCGGAGTCCTTCAGCGCGTCCGTGACGAGCGACTCGATCTCGTCCGGCGACTGGCTGCTGTTGAGCATCAGCTCCCGCGCGGTGTCCGCGACTCCGACCTTGACCTCCACGCTGACCTCCGCCTCGCTTACCGAACCCTGACCCGGCCAGGCTAGCCCAGTCCCAGCGCGGTCATCCGCCTGCCATGTGCCTGCTGCAACCGCCGGAACAGCGCGGCGATTCCCGCCAGGTCGCCGGTCCCGCTCACGATCAGCTCCGCGAGCCCGTCCCGCTCGGCGACCACGTACTGCGCCTGGGTCAGCGCCTCGCCCAGCAGCCGCCGCCCCCACAGCGTGAGCCGGTCGCGCACGGCCCGGTCCTGCTCGATCGCCGCGCGGACCTCCCGCTCGGCGAACGCGGAGTGCCCGGTGTCGGCGAGCACCTCGTGCACCAGCCGGCCGGTCTCGTCGTCGACCCAGTTGGCGATCTCGCGGTACAGGTCGGCCGCGAGCCCGTCGCCGACGTAGGCCTTGATCAGCGACTCGAGCCAGGAGCGCGGCGCGGTCGACGCGTGCCAGGTGTCGAAGTGCCCGATGAACGGCCGCATGGCGTCCTGCACGTCCACGCCGTGGTCGGCGAGGAAGCGCTCGATCAGCGCGTAGTGGCCGATCTCCGCGGCCGCCATGGACGACAGCGCGGCACGCCCGGGCAGCGTCGGAGCCGAGCGCGCGTCCTCGGAGAGCCGGTCGAAAGCGGACAACTCGCCGTAGGCCAGCACGCCCAGCAGGTCGACGATCCCCGGGTCAAGCGCCTCGCCAGCACCAGCCTCGCCTGCACCGCTCATGAGCCCAGAGACTATCCGCACCCCGGCGCGGGTAGACTGGCCAGGACGCGAGCTTGGCTAAGCCGCGTGCAGAGGGTGTGCGCGCCTCGCCGGCCCTCCCGCACCACGAGGTGTGGTCGAGCGGCCCGTCCAGGGCGGAGCGCGCTGGACCAAAGGGAGAGAAGCTCATCAAGAACACATCCGAGGTGGACCCGGTAGAGCTGGAACACAGCGAAGCCGGCGTCCCCGAAACAGACACGTCTCATCCGCTCCAGGCCGGCGCGCCCGTGCGCGACGACTCCCCCACGTTCGCCGAGTTCGGCATCCGGGCGGAGATCGTCAAGGCCCTGTCCGAGGCGGGCATCGAGCGGACCTTCGCGATCCAGGAGCTGACGCTGCCGCTGGCACTCGCCGGCGAGGACGTCATCGGCCAGGCTCGCACCGGCACCGGCAAGACGCTGGGCTTCGGCGTGCCGCTCCTGCAGCGCATCACCAACCCCGGCGACGGCACCCCGCAGGTGCTCGTCGTCGTACCGACCCGCGAGCTGTGCCTGCAGGTCAGCCATGACATGGCCGACGCCGGCAAGCACCTCGGCGTGCGGGTGCTGTCGATCTACGGCGGACGCCCGTACGAGCCGCAGATCGAGGCCCTGCGCAAGGGCGTCGACGTCGTGGTCGGCACGCCGGGCCGGCTGCTCGACCTCGCCGAGCAGCGTCACCTGGTGCTCGGCAAGGTCGACGCGCTCGTGCTCGACGAGGCCGACCGCATGCTCGACCTGGGCTTCCTGCCCGACATCGAGCGGATCCTGCGCATGGTCCCCGAGGAGCGGCACACGATGCTGTTCTCGGCCACCATGCCCGGCCCGATCATCACGCTGGCCCGCACGTTCCTGCACCGCCCGACCCACATCCGGGCGGAGGAGACCGACGCCGGCGCGATCCACGAGCGCACCCGCCAGTTCGTCTACCGGGCACACGCGCTCGACAAGATCGAGGTCGTGGCCCGCGCGCTGCAGGCGGAGAACCGCGGTCTGACGATGATCTTCAGCCGTACCAAGCGGACCGCCCAGAAGGTCGCCGACGATCTCGACGAGCGCGGCTTCGCGGTCGCGGCCGTGCACGGCGACCTGGGCCAGGGCGCCCGCGAGCAGGCGCTGCGCGCGTTCCGCTCCGGCAAGGTCGACGTGCTGATCTCAACGGACGTGGCCGCCCGCGGCATCGACATCGAAGACGTCACGCACGTGATCAACTTCCAGTGCCCCGAGGACGACGGCACCTACGTGCACCGCATCGGCCGCACCGGCCGGGCCGGCCGCGAGGGCGTCGCGATCACGCTCGTCGACTGGGACGAGGAGCCGCGCTGGAAGCTGATCAGCGACACGCTCGGGCTGGGCATCCCGGAGCCCGTGGAGACCTACTCCACCTCCGAGCACCTGTTCGCCGACCTCGGCATCCCGGAGGGCTCGACCGGGCGGCTGCCGCTTGCCAAGCGGACCCGCGCCGGGCTCGCGGCCGAGCCGGAGGAGGACCTCGGCGGCCGGGGCCGGGGCCGGCGCGACACGAAGCGCCGGGGCGGCGGCGACAAGCGGGGCGGCGACCGCGCGCGGTCGAGCAGAGGCGGCGAGTCCGGCGAGTCCGGCGAGACCAGGCAGCGGCGGCGGCGCAGGCGCAGCCGCAACGGGGAGGGCCCGCAGGCCGAGCCCCCGGCCGAGAGCGCGAGCACGTCGCCGGCGAGCCGGTCCGACCGGCCCTCGCGCCAGCAGCGCCGGCGGCGGCGCAGCCGGGGTGGCGTCGACAGTGGCATCGACGGTCGCATCGACACCGCCCAGCGGACCGCCGGCGACACGGCCACGCCGAACGCGAGCGAAACCGCGCCTTCGGCAGACTGATCCCCCGTGACCCACCACATCGGGGACGAGGACGTGCTCGACGGGCGCGCCGACCCGGTGCGGGAGCCGGTCGAGCGCTCCCGCTTCACGCGCCGGCGCGACGTCGCCGCCGCCGCGCTCATCGCGGTCGTGGCGCTGGTCGTCGGGCTCCTCGTGTGGCGGTGGGGTGACATCCGCACGACGTCCTCGACGACCTACGGCGGCCCGGCTCCCTCGCCGGCGCAGCCGACCGCGTTCCCACCCTCGCTCGGCGAGGCCTGGCGGGCGACGAGCGGCGCCACGCCGGAGCCCGTCACCGTCGGGCCGGCCGTGGTGACCGGTGACGGCGGCGAGGTCGCCGGCCGCGACCCGGTCAGCGGCGAGGTCCGCTGGCGGTACTCGCGCGACCTGCCGCTGTGCACGCTGACCGCGGCGTGGTCGATGGCGGTGGCGGTGTACGAGAAGTCGGCCAACTTACTGCCGGCGGACGACCCGCGCGCGGACGGTGGCTGTAGCGAGACGACCGCGCTCGACCCGGCCACGGGCAAGCGCGGCAAGCAGCCCGGCCCGGGCGAGGAGCGCGACAAGCCGGACAGCGGCCAGCGCAACTCCGACGCCGAGCGCGGCACGCGGCTGCTCTACGACGGCACCTACGTGACCACCACCGGCGAGCGGCTGCTGACGACATGGCGCTCGGACCTCGTGCAGACCATGGAGTACGGCCAGGTGCCGGCCATGGTCAACCCGGACAAGCAGCCGCGTACCGGGTGCGGGTACCGCACGGTGACGGTGGTGCAGGCCCGGATCGGGGTCGTGGAGGACTGCCCGGACGACGAGGGCGACCGGCTCACGGTGTACCAGGCGACCGGCAACAACGACTCGGAGAAGCCCGAAGTCGTGGCGACGGTCGAGGTCGCGGAGGGCGCGCGCGTGGTCGCGATGACCGACCAGTGCCGGCTCGACCCCGCGGATCAGGAGGCCACGCAGCTGTGCACGGCGGTCGTGGAGCCCGACCCCGCGCGGCTGCTCGTGCTGAACGAGAAGGGCGAGCAGGTCGCCGCCCACCCGCTGTCACTGGGGTCGGGTGACCTCGCCGAGCAGCCGGCCGACCGCGTCGTGCCGACGACCCCTACGCCGGCCGCGATCTACTGGTTCACCGGCTCCCGCACGATCGCGCTGTCGACGGCGGACCTCAGTCCGCTGTGGACGGTGGACGACACGGTGGGGCCCGGCACGATGTTCGCCGGCCAGATGCTGGTCCCGGTCTCCGACGGGCTGCGGGTGCTCAAGCCGGCGACGGGCCGCCCGGTCGGCACGCTGCCGGTGGACCGCGGCGGCTACACCGGGCTGGTGACGATGTCCACGCTGGGTCCGATGGTGTACGAGCAGCGTGGCGACACGCTCGTCGCGATGCGCTGAAGGTGACGCATCGTCACAGTTCACCTGAACTCTACGACGCGTGGAGGGTCGTGAGGCACACTCGACTGCGTGAGCATTCCGCCGTCGCAGATCAGTCCGCATGGTGGTGCCCGGGTGGACCTGCCCGGCCGCTACGGTCCGATCGCCGCGCTGCACGCGCGAACGGCGAGCACGGGACACGCGCCGCCGACGGCGCTGCTGGTGCCCGGGTACACGGGGTCCAAGGAGGACTTCGCGCCGCTGCTGGACCCGATCGCCGAGGCGGGCCTGGACGCGATCGCGATCGACATGCCGGGCCAGTACGAGTCGGGCGGCCCGGACGACGAGGCCGCATACCTGCCGGCGGCGCTCGGGATGGTGATCGCCGAGCTGGTGGGCAAGCTCGCGGCCGAGGGCAACCAGGTGGTGTTGCTGGGGCATTCCTACGGCGGGCTCGTGGCGCGCGGTGCGGTGCTGGCGGGGGCGCCGGTGGCCGGCTTGACGCTGATGGCCTCCGGCCCGGGCGAGCTGCCGGACGGCCTGCGGCGGCAGGCGCTCGACCTTGGTGAGCCGGCGATGCGGGAGCACGGCATCGAGGCGGCGCAGCGGCTGCGCGAGCAGCTGGACGCGATGAACCCGCCGCGGCCGGGCAACTCGCCGAAGCTCGTGACGCTGCTGCGGGAGCGGTTCGTCCGCTCGCGGCCGGCGGCGCTGCTGGGCAAGGCGCGGGCGCTGCGCACGGAGCCGGACCTGGTCTCGTCGCTGGCCCGGACCCTGCACACGCGCGGCATCCCGTGCCTGGTGGCGTGCGGCGAGGGCGACGACGCGTGGTCGGTCCCCACGCAGCGAGACATGGCCGAACGCCTCGACGCCGACTTCGCCGTGATCCCCGGCGCCCGCCACTCGCCGAACACGGAGAACCCGGCGGAGCTCCTGGAGGCCCTGATCCCGACGTGGCGCTCCTGGCTGACCGCCTGACCTTCCACCCAGCGGAGAACAGCCGCGGCCTGGCCGGCGCCAAGCGCGGTGAACCGCGGGACGGTCGGCTCCGTAGTAGTTCGTGACGTTGGGTCGCGCAGCGTTCGCGCTTGCCCGAGGTCTTCACCCGGGCCGGAGACGCCATGTGCCGTATGGAACGTTAGGGGTTCGTGGTGTTGGCGTGTCGCGGCTGTGACCTAAATAGTGTGACGAGGGTCATGACGGGGTGGATTCCGCGTAGGGATCGGGCGCATAGTCGCGACGCCCCCGATCCTGGGCGCGTGAGTGTTCCCCCGCGCCGCGTGCCCCAAGGAATCCATGGAGTTGTGTATGCGCGCGCGTCATAGACGGACGCGAGTCACGTTCGCAATCGCGATCCTTCTCGCCGCATTCGCGGTGGTCGCGACCCCGAGCGGCCCGGCCGCCGCCGGCCAGCAGCCCTCGCTCGACGACCAGATCGCGGCGGCCGATGCCGAGCTCAAGGCCGCGCAGGTCAAGCTGGGCAAGACGTTCGGCGTGTTCACCGCCGCGGAGAAGCGGCACAAGCAGGCCGTCAGAGCGGTCAAGGCCGCCGGCAAAAGAGAGCAGCGTGCCCGCACCGACGCGCGCGCGGCCGCGAAGCTCGAGCAGGACACGAGAGGGCGGTTCGACCAGTTCACCGGTGCGAGCTACCGCGGGGGCAACACCGTCACCTCGGTGACCGCCCTGCTCACGTCGGACAGCCCGGACGACATGCTGCAACAGGCGTCGATGCTCAACGTGCTCGGCGGCGAGTACGTCGACGTGCTGGACACCATGAGCAAGGCCACCGCGCGGAAGGCGAAGGCCGAGCGCGACGCCCGGGCGGCGCTCGCCGACGCCGCGATCAACCGGGACAGGGCCGCCACGGCGAAGGCCGCCGCCAAGCGCGCCTACACCGCGGCGCTCGCCGCCCAGGACGCGGCCAAGGCCGAGGCGGGCCGGCTCGCCCAACGCAAGGCGTCGCTGCTCGCCCAGGCCACGACGGCCGGTTCGGTATCCGCCTCCGGGGACGTGGTGCGGCCCGCCGTCGGCACGCTCACCTCCGGGTTCGGCCCGCGGGGCGGCACCATCCACTACGGCCTCGACATCGCCAACTCCATCGGCACGCCCATCCTGTCGGCCATGGCCGGCCAGGTGATCGACGCGGGCCCGGCGAGCGGTTTCGGTCAGTGGGTGCGGGTCCAGCACAACGGCGGGGTGATCACCGTCTACGGCCACATCGCCACGTTCCAGGTGAGCGTCGGCCAGAGCGTCGGCGCGGGCGAGCAGATCGCGACGATGGGCAACGAGGGCCAGTCCACCGGTCCGCACCTGCACTTCGAGGTTCACCAGGACGGCACGCCCGTCGACCCGCAGCCGTGGCTGCGCAGCTTCGGCGTCAACGTCTGACGGCGGTCAGGACCACCACAGGAGCCACATGGTGACCACGGTGATCACCACGACGGTGGCCGCCGCCACGGTGGTGACCCAGCCGCCGTTCTTGTCCGCGATCCGCTGCACGAGCACCGCCAGGACCGCCGCGCCCAGGTGGCCGCCCACCATCGTCGCGCCGGGGCCGGGTACGTCGCGGACCCAGGCCAGGACCTGGAACACCAGCACGACGATCGCCAGCACGGACAGGCCCACCGCCAGCGCGCCGGCCAGCTCGCGACCGAAGCCCCCGCGGAAGCGCGCGGGGGGCGTCGGCCGGTCAGGGGCCAACGCCACCGCCGTCTCGCCGGAAGTCGACAGGGGCACCGTGGGCACGTTTTCTGACACGGCTCATCCCTTCACCTCGTCGACGCGAGCGAGCAACGCCCACGGCTCGGCCTGCGGGCCGGCGGCCTGCCCCTCGGGGCAGCTGCGCCGAAAGTCACACCAGGCGCAATGCCGACCCACTCGTGGCGGGAACAGCACGTCCGGATCGCCACCGGCGCCCAGGGTATCCGTCGCCAGGTTGAACTCCTCGGCCGCCTCCTCGGCCCGCGTCCGATGTCTGGTCAGGGACTCCTCGGTGTGCTCCCACGTCGCCACCGTCCCGCTCGGCAGGTGGTGCAGCTCCACCCGCCGGCACGGCCGCCGCAACGTGCGCCGCGCGGCCAGCGCGTACAGCGCGAGCGCCTGAGAAGACCGAGCGTCGTCCGTGGTCAGCGCAGCGCGGCCGGTCTTGTAGTCGACGATCACCAGCTGGCCCTCGCGCTCGTCGATGCGGTCGACCCGGCCCTCGGCGACGATGGTGCCGATCGGGGCGGACACCCAGCGCTCCAGGCCGATCGGGTCGTCCGCCACGTCGATGTCCGCGACGTAGTCCGACACCCACGTCGCCGCCAGGTCGCGGTAGGTCGCCGCCTGCATCGGGCCCGCGAAGCCCTCGTCGCTCCAGAGCTGGCCGACGAGCGCGGCCGCGGCGCCGGGCGTGCGGCGGCGCACCGGCAGCTCGAAGAACGCCCGCAGCGCGTTGTGCACGACCGCGCCGAGCGTGCTGTGCGCGAACGCTCCCCCGCGCGGCGGCGACGGCCGGTCGAGGTAGGCCATCCGGAACCGGCGCGGGCAGTCCATCCAGGTCGACAGCCGGGCCGGCGTGACCTTGATGAGCTTGCGCGGCATCGCGTCGAACCCGAGTTGCACGCCGTCAACCGTAGAGCAGCCCACCGACACTCACGCGGCCCCCACGAACCCCCGCACCGAGTCGGCGATCAGCTGGACCGCGATGGCCGCGAGCAGCAGACCCGCGATCTTGGCCAGCAGCGTGATGCCGCTGTCCTTGACCAGCCGGATCAGCGCGCCCGAGTACCGCAGGCACAGCCACAGCACCAGGTGCACGGCCACGATCGCGCACCCGAGCGCGACGTACGCACCGGTCTGCCCCTCGGCCTGCCGGACGAACACGATCGTCGCCGCGATCGCGCCCGGGCCGGCCAGCAGCGGCGTGCCGAGCGGCACCAGCGCCACGTTCACGTCCTCGACCGCCTGCGACTGCGCGGTCTCCCGCCCGGTCAGCAGGTCCAGCGCGATCAGCAGCAGGAGCAGCCCGCCCGCACCCTGCAGCGCCGGAATGCCGATGTGCAGGTAGCTCAGGATCGCCTCGCCGCCGAGCGCGAACAGGCTGATCACGCCCAGCGACACCAGTACCGCCTGGCGCGCGGCACGCAGCCGGGCGGGCCGGGTCCGGCGGCCGACGAGGCTCAGGAACACCGGCACCGTGCCCGGCGGGTCCATGATCACCACGAGCGTGATCGTGACCTCGGCGAACAGCCGGGCGTCGAAGAGGTTCACGACCTGGTGACGATCTCGACTCCGGTTGCCCGCTCGATGATCGCGTCCAGCATCTCCGGCGACGTGGTCTCCTCGCCCAGCCGGATGACCTTGTTGGTGCCGTGGTAGTCGCTCGCGCCCGTGGTGATCAGCCCGAGGTCGTCGGCCAGGTCGCGCAGCTGGGACCGCGCCTCCGCGTCGTGGTCGGGGTGGTCCACCTCGACGCCGTTCAGGCCGACGCCGGCCAGCTCCTTGATCACCTCGGCGGTGACCGTCGGCCCGCGGCGGTGGGCGAACGCGTGCGCGAGCACGGTCACGCCGCCGGCCCGGGCGATCATCTCGATCGACGCCTCCACCGGTGTCCGCGAGCTGGACACGTAGTACCGCCCGCGGTCGTTGAGGTAACGCGCGAACGCTTCGTCCACAGTGGACACCACGCCGGCCCGGACGAGCGCCATCGCGATGTGCGGCCGGCCCGCGGTCGAGTCCGGCGGCAGGCCCGCGAGCAGGTCGTCGGCGCTCACCGGCAGCCCGTCGGCGGCCATCCGCCCGGCGATCGTCGCGAGCCGGTTCCGCCGTTCGGCGCGCACCCGCGCCTGGTTGCCGACGACCGCCTCTGCCTCCGGGTCGAACAGGTAGGCCAGCAGGTGCACGTTGCAGTGGCCGCCGCGGCCGTCCGGGCTCAGGCAGGACAGCTCGGCGCCGCGCACGAGCCGCAGGCCGGCCGGCAGCGCGGCGAGCGCCTCGGCCCAGCCCGAGGTGGTGTCGTGGTCGGTGATCGCCACGGCGTCGAGGCCGGCCGCCGCCGCGTTGGCGACGAGCTCGGCGGGGGTGTCGGTGCCGTCCGACGCGGTCGAGTGGGTGTGCAGATCGATCGTCACGTCCCCATTGAACGTGAGGGCTCCGATCAGCCCACCACCGGCTTCCGTTTGGCCAGTCGCTGCGCCTTGATCATCGAGAAGCGCGCGGCCTGGTCTTCCTTGTTGCCGAAGACGAGCTTGGAGATGGCGTCGTAGACCTGCTCGGCCCGCGGCAGGTACTCCAGCCGGTTCAGCGCCTGGATCTGACCGGCGGACTCGACGATCATCGTTCCGTAGCCGAGGATGCGGCCCACGAACGGCCGCTCATAGGTGAGGTCGGTGACCTTGGTGATCGGCATCATCAGCACCTTCGTGGTGATGATGCCGGTGGTCATCATCATTCTCTTGTCCGTCACCACGATCCGCTCGACCCACCAGAGCATGACCTTGTAGGCGAAGCTCAGGACGACGAACAGCGCGGCGTACCAGAGGATGTTCTGCACCAGCCACATCGCGGGCGGCAGCAGGTAGGAGACCATCACGGCGACCGCCAGCAGCGCGACGGCCTCGAAGACGTCCCAGGCCAGGCACGCCCAGTGCAGGCGCACCCGAATGACCCGGCGCTCGGAGTCCAGCAGGTACTCGTCGGGATCGCGTGGCGCGAACATGCTTCGACGGTACTCGTATCAGGTCTGGAAAACCGAACGAACGAACGTGATCACCGCTTCGGCGGCGTCCTTGAGGGTGTTGAGGATCGACGTCACGAGCGCGGCGGACTGGACTGGTTGGGTCACCAGGAAGAACACAATCAATGCCGCGCCGGAAATTATCAGGACCTTCTTGACATTCACCGCGAGCTACTCCGTGTCCCACGCGTTCCGTGATCGTAGGTTGTTGAACGAAAACCCTGACACACTTGTACCGCACAGCGGGCACTTACGGGAGGGGAGTCCCGCTCTTGGGGCAGAGCGCCGGTGTGGTAACGCGAATTGGCTACGCTGTGTGTTCGTGACCGGCGCTCACGTTCCGATGATCAGGTGTGTCGGTGCGATCGTGCATGACGCAGCGGGGCGACTGCTGCTGATAAGGCGCGGCCACGCACCGGGCGCCGGCCTGTGGTCGCTTCCGGGCGGACGCGTCGAGCCGGGCGAGTCGGACGGCGACGCGGTGGCTCGCGAGCTGCTCGAGGAGACCGGTTTGGCGGTCCGGCCGGGTTCGCTCGTGGGGCGGGTGGAGCGCCCGGCGCCGTCGGGGGTGTACGAGATCTTCGACTACGCCGGGAGCGTCGTCGGCGGCGTGCTGGTGCCGGGCGACGACGCGAGCGGTGCGGCATGGGTGGGCCGGGCGGAGTTCGAGGAGCTGGCGGCGCGCGGCGAGCTGGTCGCGGAGTTGGCCGACACGCTGCGGGCCTGGGACGCGCTGCCGAAGGACCGGTGACCGTCCCTTGTGTACTCACGGCCGCGATGGCCTGTTTCCGGCTCAGGTGAGCCATTCCATGCGCTCGCCGTGCCAGGCGGTCCTGGCCAGGGCGGTCGCGTCCGACTTGCCGTCGGACCAGCGGACCAGGCCCAGGACGCCGAAGGTCTGCTCGCCCGTGCCGGGGCGCAGGTCGGCGCGGTCCGGGAGCAGCAGCTCCAGCGCGGCCCGGTAGCCCTCGTGGCTGACCCACCACAGTGGACGGTCAGCGGCCAGCGCGGCCAGCGCCGACAGGAACGCTCGGCGCCGGTCCTCATCCAAGAGCCACAGGACGTTGCTCGTCACCACCACCAGCGGCACCTCGGCCGGGACCCGCGCGGCCACCGTGGGCAGATCCGTCACCGCGTCGCCGGCCACCAGCTCCGGAGGTGACTTGCGCTGGGCGAGCGCCGCGGCGCCGAACAGCCGCAGCCGCTCCGGCTGGTCCGGCCAGATGCACGCCTCCAGCCACGCGTACTGCTCCTCGTCCGCCAGGTCGACGGGACGGTTGTCCAGCCCGATCTTCGCCGCCGTCGCCAGCCTCCTCGGGATCGACGGGAGCGTCGCGCCCGGGGCCAGCGCCAACGCGCAGTGCAGTCCGACCGGTGAGCGGGCCGGGCCGGCGGCGAGCTGCCCGGCCTGCTCGGTCTGGTAGCGGTACGCGAAGGTGTCGATGCCCAGCAGCAGCCCGGCGCTCGTGCCGACCTCGAGCAGGCCCACCGGCTTGCCGGCCTGCTTCGCGGCGATCGACACCGCGGGATAGAGCAGCGCGGCCCGGCGCACCTCGTTGGTCTGGGTGACCCGGGTGGCGATCAGCTCCCGGATCCGGTCCGCGTGCTCCAGGACGAACGTGCGGAACAGCGGCCACGTGCCGCCGTCCGGGCCGTAGCTGCCGCCGAGCGACGGGTAGTAGATGGTCAGCTCGTGGAAGGGCTCGGCCTGCAACACCCGCGCCACCGCGGCGAACAGCAGCGTGGCGTCCGCCGCCGTCGAGTCGGCGGCGGTGAGCAGGCCGGCGATCTCGTCGTCGTCCGCCGCGTACCCGGCAAGATGGCTGTACAGCGGGGAGATCGTCGCCGCGTGCTCGTCGGCGAACCACCGCAGCCGTCGTCGGATCTCCTCCAGCGTCGCGGCGGCCATGGCGCCTAGTCTGCCCGAGGCTCCGGACGGCCCGGCTGCTCGCCTCCCCTTGCCTCGCCGTAGGACCGCTTCGGCACCATCACCTTGCGGCGGAACACGCAGACCACCGTGCCGTCCTGCTTGTAGCCGCGGGTCTCCACGTACACCACGCCCCGGTCGTCCTTCGACCTCGACGGGGTCTTGTCGAGCACCTCGGTCTCGCCGTAGATCGTGTCCCCGTGGAACGTCGGCTTCACGTGCCGCAGCGACTCGATCTCCAGGTTCGCTATCGCCTTGCCGGAGACATCGGGCACGGACATGCCGAGGACGAGCGAGTACACGTAGTTGCCGACGACCACGTTCCGGCCGAAGTCGGTGGTGTTCTCGGCGTAGTTGGCGTCCAGGTGCAGCGGATGGTGGTTCATCGTGAGCAGGCAGAACAGGTGGTCGTCGTACTCCGTGACCGTCTTGCCCGGCCAGTGCTTGTAGACCGCGCCGACCTCGAACTCCTCGTAGTAGCGACCGAACCGCACCGCTTTGCCTCCGCTGCCTGCGCACTGGCCCGTGACCGTCCGAACTCAGTGCAGTCTGCCAGGTGGAGTACGGTTGACGACCGGTGTGTGAGTGACCCCGCACCCATCGACTCGAGGAGGTGAGACGCGTGAGCGAACCGCATGACCATGACGGCGCAACTGGTAGCAGTAGGACCCGCGTCCTCGCCGTGAGGGCTCGCCGCTAGCGGCGGGCCCGTGGTCCGGCCGGGACGCTTCGGCGCCGGATGACTCTCCGGCGCGTCGTGACTCGACGTTCCCTCGCTGGAGGACCACACATGCCTGCCATCCCCTCGCTGGGCGGCCTGAGAGGCCGGTCGAACCGCCGTCCGGTCGCCCGTGCCGGCTCGCGGCTGGCCCCGCAGGTCGCCGCGCACGTCATCGACTGCGCGGTCTACGTCGACGGCGAGCGCCTGCCCGGCAGGTGGTCGTACGTCGACGCGATGGCCGAGGTGCGCAGGCGGCGCGACGGCTTCGTGTGGATCGGCCTGTTCGAGCCGGACGAGGAGCAGATCCAGGGCGTCGCGGACACGTTCGGGCTGCACGAGCTGGCCGTCGAGGACGCGGTGACCGCGCACCAGCGGCCCAAGCTGGACCGGTACGAGGAGACCATGTTCATGGTCCTCAAGACGGTCCGCTACATCGAGCACGAGTCGCCGACGACCGCCAACGAGATCGTCGAGACCGGCGAGATCATGGCGTTCCTGGGCAAGGACTTCATCGTCACCGTCCGCCACGGCAGGCACTCCGGTCTTGGCGAGCTGCGCGAGGAGCTGGAGTCCGAACCGGACCGCCTGCGCATCGGCCCGGCAGCCGTGCTGCACGGCATCGCCGACCGGGTCGTCGACTCCTACCTCGCGGTCAGCGAGTCGTTCGAGAACGACATCGACGTGATCGAGACCAGCGTGTTCGCCCCGCGCAGCCCGATCGGCGCCGAGCAGATGTACCTGATGAAGCGGGAGATCCTCGAGCTGCGCCGGGCCGTGATGCCGCTGGCTGTCCCGCTGCGCCGCCTCGCCGAGGGCTACACGCCACTCGTCCCCGAGCAGGTCCGCTCGTACTTCCGCGACGTCGACGATCACCTGACGACCGTGTCGGAGCGCGTGGCGAACTTCGACGAGCTGCTGACCACGCTGGTCGACGCGACGCTCGCGAAGATCTCGCTGCAGCAGAACACGGACATGCGCAAGATCACCGCGTGGGCCGCGATCATCGCGGTGCCGACCATGGGGGTCGGCGTCTACGGGATGAACTTCGACCACATGCCCGAGCTGCACTGGCGGTTCGGCTACCCGATGGTGATGCTCGTGATCGTCGCCGTCTGCCTGATCCTGTACCGAATATTCCGCCGGAACCGATGGCTGTAGCTGGACGGCCCGAGCGGCCGCCCGGCGCCCATCTCAGGCAACCCCGCCCGACCTGCCCCGAGGGAGGTTCCTCCATGACCCGGCTCATCACCAACCCGCGCTTCTGGGTGCTGGCGTTCGTCATCACCTGGCTCGTCCTGATCACCGTGCTCATCGCACAGGAACCGACCCTGGCGTCCGACGCCGCCCGCTAGTGTCGCGGCCGGGTCAGTCGTCGCCGATCACCGGGGTCGACGCCTTCTCCGGCTTGCCGAAGATGTCCTGCGGGTCGCCGACGATCCGGGTGCGCGACTTGTGCTGGCCGCCGCCCCCCTGGCCCATGCCGCCCATCATCCCGGCCATCGGCATCATGCCGCCGCCCATCATGCGCGGGCGGTTCCCGTTCTCCGAGGACGACGACGCCGCGACCGCGGCCCCGGTCCCCCCCGACTTCGGGGTCGGCGCCTGCTCGGTCGCCACCGCGTAGCCGCCCTGGGCCATGCTCTGGCCGCTCAGAGCCGAACTCAGGCCACCACCACCGCCGCCGCCGAACCCGCCGGCACCCGCACCGAGGCCGGCCAGGTCGGACTTCGCCGCGTCGGTCCCCGGGCCCGCCGGGGACCTCGTCTCGGGGATCCTCGGCGACTCGAAGGACCAGTTCTCCTCGGGGAACGTGTGCGCCATCTTGATCGGCTCGAACGCCTCGGAGCCGTCGATGCCCTCGCACAGCTGCACGAACGCCTCGAGCACCTGGCGGACCGCCTCGAAGAGCTCCCTGATCGGCCGGCGCATCATGTCCAGGAACTGCCGCGTGCGCTCGTCGCCCTGCACCGGCAGGACCATCGCCTGGGACGACGCCTCCGCCGTCTCCGCCAGCACGCCGCCCAGCTGCTGGACGATCTCCCGGAGGCCCTCCGCGGTCACGTCCAGCACGTCGGCCAGCGCGAGCATCGCGTCGGACAGGTCCTGGCCCGCGAGGCCGACCCGCTGCATGTACTCGATGAACGACGTCGCCGCGGCGCCGTCCCAGGCCGCGTCCAGCTTGCCCAGCGGCGAGTTCAGCGCGTCGGTGATGATCGACGTCCCGGTGCCGACCTGCCGCCAGCGGGCGGCCTCCGCCTCCAGGTCGCTCCACCGGCCGACGACCGGGGTGAAGTACTCCTCGACCGGGTCGGGCACGCCGAGGTCGCGCGCCAGCCTCGACAGGTAGGCCAGCTGACTGGCGTACCGCTTCGCGATGTCCTGACCGTCCGGCCCCCTGGGAGCGGGCCGGTCCTGGTCGGCAGGCGGGGGGTCCGCAGGTTTGGGGTCCGGCTTCGGCGCTGGCTCGGGCTCCGGCTCGGGGGCCGGCTTCGGCTCCGGCTTGGGTTCCGGTGCGGATCCCTGCGCGGGCGGTGCCGGCTCGGGCGCCTCGTCGGGCGCCGGACCGGACAGCTGGCTGGTCACCTGGCCGACCGCCTGGTCGTCGACCTCCGGCTCGTCGATGTACATGGCGACCCCTCAGCTCTGCCGGTGGATGGTGGACGCGGTCGACTCGTCGGCGTCGACGTACCTGGCGGTGACCTGCTCGAGGCCGGTGGACGCGGAGCCCAGCGCCTCCACCGCCCGGCTCAGCTGGTCCCGCAGCGTCCCGGCGACCGAGCCGTAGGCCTCCGTGGCGTGCAGCGTGCGGCCGAGCCGGCCGAACGACTCGTCGCTCACCCAGGTGGTGGCCATGATCTCCACGCCCGCGCCCAGCTCGTCGGCGCTCTGCGCGGCGAGCTCGGCGTAACCGCTGACCCACTCGGCGTCGAACTTGATCCCGGACACGGGCACACCTCACTCGCGGACGGCAGGACGTCGGTGGCACGACGATAGGCGAGCGGGCCACGTTCACCTACCGCCATTAGTCGGGCTAACCGCCGCCCGACTGGCCGCTACTGCCCGCGTCGGCGTCCTGGGAATCCGTCGGATACACGCCGCCCCCGACGGGCACCGTGTCGTAGCTCTGCTCGACGTTGCGCGGGTCCAGCGACGCGCCGTCGGGCAGCAGCTTGAGGATCTCGCTGGGAGCCGGGTCCGGCGGCGGGTTGTCCAGGCCGAGGATCTGCGCGGTCGCCCTGTCCGGCACGCCGTACTTCACGCCGCGGTCGGACACCAGCGTGATCGGGCCGGTCGCGAAGTCGGCCGCCGACGTGGCCTGGCGGACCACCGCGCCCCGGCCCGGTGGCATGTAGAAGTGGTGGATCCGGACGCCCGTCGAGCCCGGCGTCGAGACGTCGACCCACTTCAACCCGCCCTCCGTGCTCGGGTCCTTCGGGACACCGGGGATGTCGTTGCCCACGTGCACCGAGGTGCGCTCCTCCTCGTTGTCGCCGGAGCCGGTCGTCTCCCAGCCGAGGCACGCGACGGGGTAGTTCTCCGGCTTCAGCACCTCGGTCTGCTGCTCGGGGAACGTCGAGTCGTCGATGGCGCGGTCTTCGCCATCGAGCACGGTGCTCCTGGTGACGTCCTGCGGCGACCGCTTCTCGATCTCACCACCGGTGAGGTCCTCCCGGAACCGGATCAGGTCGCCGGTCGTCTTCTTGATCTGCTGGATGCCGTTGCGCAGGACCACGTAGAACCTCTCGGCCTGGCCGGTGGGCTCCACGCTGAACACGGTCCCGATGTCCAGTCCCGGCGGCGTGCCGGACTCCGGCTGGTCGCCCAAACCGGGGATGTTCGGCGCGGCCAGCGGCTCCTTCTCCGGGATGGCGTTGAGCATGCCGGTGCTGATGTTGCGGAGGCTCTCGTCCTGGACTCGCAGAGCCGCCGTGATGCTCTCCTCCTCCATGTCGACCTTGGCGCGCACCGTGCTCGCGATGGGTTCGTTCGCGGTCGGCGGTGTCCGGTACACGAGGTACACGTCGTCGTTCTCCGCCCGCACGAGCAGCGACGCGTTCTCCGCCAGCTCCGGCCCGCGCTCCCGGACGCCCGCGATGACGCTGGTCTCGACGATGTCGTCGCGCGCCGGATCGGTCAGGTCATCGTCGAGCTGGTACTGGTCGCACACGGTCCAGCGCGACTCGGCGCGCTGGTCCGCGCTCGGCAGCAGGTCCGGCCCGTCGGCGATGCCGACCTTGCGGCCGCGCGGGATCTCGTCGCGCAGCTCGTTGTCGTCGACCACGGTGGGGGCGTAGACCTGCGTGTTGCCCGTGCCCGGCCCGCCGGAGCCGTTGAGCTCGTTCTCCTCCTCACCCAGCGTCCGCGCGTAGAGCAGCAGCCGGGCCGAGGCCAGGTTGAACACCGGGATGAGCTGCTTCTTCGGCTGGGTGACCAGCACGTAGACCTGGCCGGACGGCTTGCCGATGACGATGCCGTCCTCGCTCGGCACCTTCGGCTTGGGCGACAGGATTCCCCAGATGAGGAACCCCAGCAGACCCAGCGCGGCCAGGGCCACGCCGACGATCGTGGCGCGGCTGTGCGTGCGCATGGGGTCGTGCAGCATCACGGCGTCCTTGCGGACCAACGCTGACTGCATTCGGCGCAGGACGAAGCGATACGCCTGAACCTGGGACTTGGTTGTCGGTGTCGATGGCATTCTCGCCTCTACAACTCCCCGCTCGCGGTACCGTTCCGCAGGATAGACCCACGAGCCTCGGTTGCATGTTGGTTCTCCACAACCGGCACAATCGAGCGGCCGGGAGCACACCATGAGGAGACGATCGAGCGGATGTCCGTGAGCAACCCACCACGGCAGGGCCGGACGCCACCGCCGGGGCAGCCGCCCAGACCGCCGGGGCGTGGCGGTCCCGGTGGCAGCGGACCTCGCCAGGGCCCCATCGTGCCGGGTGGGCCCGGGGGTCCGGGCGGTCCCGGTGGGCCTGGTGGGCCTGGTGGGCCGGGCGGTCCCGGTGGTCCGGACGGCGGTGGCAGCGGGCCACGGCCGGCTCAGCCGCGTCAGCCGGTGTCCGCGCGCCGCCGCACGAGCGGGGCGAGCCTGGGCGCGCTGCCGGTGTCGAACGTGGTGGTGCTGGAGATCGCGTTCGCGATCGGCCTCGTGCTGCTCGCCATCGAGAACTCGATGGTCACCCTCTACGTGGCCGCCGCCATCACGCTCATCGGGCTGCTGGTCGCGGCCATCCGCTGGCGCGGCCGCTGGTTCACCCAGTGGATCAAGCTGACGCTCCAGTACGCCTTCCGCTCGCACACCCGGGTCAGCAGGCGCACCAAGCCGGTCAGCGTCGACAGCATCGCCGACGAAGAGGGCACGCCGGTCACCGGCCCGGACGACCCGCGGGTGAGCCTGCTGCGCCTCGCCGTGCCGGACCTCGTGGTGGCGCACGGCATGGATCACGAGCGGCACCCGCTCGGCCTCGCCTGGCACCAGAGCACCTGGACCGCGGTGCTGCTCGTCGACCCGGCGCCCGCGCTGGTCTCGCAGGTCGGCAGCTCGCCCAACCTGCCGCTCGGCGCGCTCGCGCCCTGCCTCGAGGACCGCGGCGTGGTGCTCGACGGCATCCAGGTGATCTGGCACTGCTACCCCGGCAGCGCCGCGCTGCCGGCGAACTCCCCCGCACTCGCCTCCTACATGGAGGTGCTCGGCCCGCTGCCGGCCGCCGCCCGGCGCACCACCTGGGTCGCGGTCCGGCTCGACCC
>NZ_JBOHGB010000084.1:0-30727 GCF_050699935.1 Actinophytocola sp. | reverse complement strand
GGCGGCGATCGCGCGGGCGGCCCGGGTCGCCGACGGCTGGATCTCCGGAGGCGGCGGGGTCGACATGTTCCGGCACGGCGCGGCGGCGTTGCGGGCCGCGTGGGCCGAGGCGGGCCGCGAGGGCGAGCCCCGGCTCGTGTCGCTGACCTACTACGCGCTGGGCCCCCAGGCCGAGGAGCTGGCCGACCGGTACCTGTCCGACTACTACGGCTTCGCCCCGCCCTACGCCCAGCTCGTGCTGCGCAACGCCGCGGTGGGCGAGGCGAAGCTCCGCTCCACTGTGGACGCGCTGGCGGAGCAGGGCTGCTCGGAGGTCATCCTCGCCCCGTGCGCGGCGGGCCCCGAGCAGCTGAAGGAGCTGCGCGAGGTCGTCGGCAAATAGCCTGGAAGGACGCCTTCCGGACGTCCAGCGTCCGGAAGGCGTCCTTCCTGGCACTCAAGCGGCCTGGCCGGGGGCCGAGTCGCGGGCCAGGATCAGCGCGCGCAGTGCCTTCTTGTCCACCTTGCCGACCGGGGTCAGCGGGAGCTCCGCCACGACCTCCAGCCGCTGCGGGTGCTTGAACCTCGCCACACCGCGCTCGGTGAACAGCGCGCGCACCCGCTCCAGGGTCAGCTTCTGTCCACTGTGGAGCACCACGCAGACGCACACCTGCTCGCCGTACTCCGGGTCCGGCAGCGCGATCGCCGTGGCGCGGCGCACCTCCAGCAGCGTGTCGACGACCGCCTCGACCTCGGGCGCGGAGATCTTCTCGCCGCCGCGGTTGATGAGGTCCTTGACCCGCCCCTCCACGACGAGGTTCCCACTCGCGTCCCACCGCACCAGGTCGCCGCTGCGGTACCAGCCGTCGGGGGTGAAGGCGATCGCGTTGTGCTCCGGGGCGCGGAAGTAGCCGCGCGGCGTGTACGGCCCGCGGGTCAACAGCTCGCCGGTGCCGCCGGTGGGCACCCGCTCGCCGGCCTCGTCGACGATCAGGATCTCGTCGTCCGGGCAGATGGGCCGGCCCTGGGTGCGGTTGATCACGTCGGCCGGGTCGTCCAGGCGGGTGTAGTTCAGCAGCCCCTCGGCCATGCCGTACACCTGCTGCAGCGTGGCGCCCAGCGCCGGGCCGACCCGTGCGGCGAACGCCGGGTCCAGCACCGACCCGCCGACCTGGACCAGCCGCAGCGAGGACAGGTCGTGCGCCGAGCCGGGGGCGGCCTCCACCCAACGCTGCGCGATGGCCGGCACCAGCGAGGTCGCCGTCACCCGCTCCCGCTCGATCAGGCCGAACGCCACCTCCGGCTTGGGCGAGCGGGTCATCACCACCCGGCCGCCGTGGATCAGCGTGGCCAGGATGCCCGGCGAGCCGAGCGGGAAGTTGTGCCCCATCGGCAGCGTCACGAGGTAGACCGTGTCCGGACCGAACCCGCACACCAGGCCGCTCTGCCGAGCGTTGTACTCGTAGTCGTCGTGCGTGCGGGCGATGATCTTCGGGGTGCCGGTCGTGCCGCCGGACAGCAGGAACAGCGCCACCTCGCCGGGGTTCGGCGCGCTCGCGTCGAGCCGGGCGCGCAGCCGGGCCGGGTCCTGCCAGCGCTCCAGCAGCATGCGCAGGTCGACCGCGGACTCCGCCACCCGCTCGCCGAGCACGACGACCGGGCACGAACCCTCGAGCGACGCGGCGAGGTCGAGCGCGAGCCGCTGGTGGTCGAACTTCTGCCACCCGTCCGGTACGACGATCGCCTTGACGTCGGCCAGCTCGGCCAGGTACCGCAGCTCGTGCTCGCGGTGGGCCAGCAACGCGAGTACCGGCGCGACCCCGATGCGCTGGCAGGCGAGGAACAGCGCCAGGAACTCCCCGCTGTTCGGCAGCTGCACGAGGATGTTGTCCCCGTCGCGCAGCCCGAGGTCGTGCAGGTGGTCGGCGAGCGCGTCCGCGTGCTCGGCCAGCTCGCGGTAGCGGAGCACGCGGTCGCCGTCGACGACTGCGATCCGGTCGCCGCGCTCCTCGGCCCAGGTCCACATCCAGTGGCCCAGCGGCCTGCCCCGCCAGTAGCCCTCGCGCCGGTACCGGTCGGCCACGTCCGCCGGCCATGGGGTCACGCCGTCACGCTTCACGATTCCTCCTCACAGCGTCGGAGCGGTCACGGCAGGGTCAGGCCGCGACGGCGGGCGGCCGCAGCGCCTCCGCGCCGCCCCCGGGTTCGGCGGCCGGCTCGGCCGCGCCCTGCTCGGCCGCGAGCAGCTCGGCCACGAAGTCGCCGATCGCCTGCACGGTCGGCCGGTTCCACAGCAGCGTCGCCGGCAGGCTGATGCGGAACCGCCGCTCCAGCCGGGCCCGGACGATCTGCGTCATCACCGAGTCGAGGCCCATCTCGATCAGCGGCCGCCGGGTGTCGAGCTCCTCGACCGCGAGCCTCATCTCGCCCGCGACCTCCGCGGACACCTCGGCGAGCAGGTACTCGCGCAGCTCCTCGCCGTGCAGCCCGGCCCACGGCGCGGTGTGCGCGGGCTGGGCCGCCACCGGCTCCTCCGCGGTCAGCTCGGACAGCAGCGGCGGGCGGCGCATGCCCGCCAGCAGCGGGATCGTCCGCAGCACCGCGACGTGCGCCACGTCGTGCCGCTCGGCGTGCTCCCACGACCGGAACGCCTCCGCGGCGGTGATGTCCGCGGTGCCCCGGGCGGACAGCTCCGCGTCGATGGCCTCCGACGAGGTCGACATGCCCAGCCCGCGCCACGAGGTCCACCCGAAGCTGATCGTGTCCCGGTGGCCCCCCGCCCGCCGGTGCGCGGCGAGCGCGTCGAGCACCGCGTTGCCCGCCGCGTAGCTGGTCTGGCCGGGCAGGCCGAGCAGCGGGCCGGCGGAGGAGAACAGCGTGAAGAAGTCCACGCTGCCGGGCGGGAACAGCTCGTGCAGCACCTGTGCGCCGAGCACCTTGGGCGCCATGACCCTCGCCAGCGACTCCTCGTCGACGTCCGCGGCCATCCGGTTGTCCAGCACGCCGGCCGCGTGCACGATCCCGCGGATGGGCGGCAGCCCGAGGTCGCCGAGCAACCGCAGCTTCTCGGCCTGCTCGCGGTCGCTCACGTCCAGCGCGAGCGTGACCACCGTGACGCCGGCCGCCTCGAGTGCCCGCACCGCCTCGATGCGCGCCACCGACTCGGGGTCGGTGACCGGGTCGACCCGGTCCCACGTGCCGCGCGGTGGCAGCGCCCGGCGCCCGGCCAGCACCAGCCGGCGCGCGCCCCGGCCCGCGAGCCAGCCGGCGACCTCCAGGCCCAGCACGCCGAGCCCGCCGGTGATCAGGTACGTGCCGCCCGGCCGGCACACCACCGGCCGCCTGGCCGGTGAACCGTCCATAGTGGTCAGTCGGGCGACCTCGGCACCCGCACGCCGGATGGTGACGACGTCGTCGGCCGGCTGCGCGGCGAGCACCTTGCGCAGCGCGGCGATGCCCGCGAGCGGGTCGTCGGCGGACAGGTCCACGACGCCGCCCCACAGGTCCGGGTACTCGCCGGAGAGCACCCGGCCGAGCCCCCACAGCGCCGACTCCGCGACCGCGGCCAGCCGCTGCGCCTCGCGCACGCCCCGGGTCAGGCACCACAGCTTCGGCTGAGCCTTCGGCTCCCAGGTGGACAGTTCCTGCGCCGTGCGGGTCACGAGCCAGGTCGCGTCGAGCGCGCCCGGCCACGGCCCGTCCCCCGCGGACGCCGGCACGACCAGCACGGCGGTGTTCGGGGTGATCCGGTCCCGCAGGCCCGCCAGCGCCTCCGGCCCGGCGACCGCCACCCAGTCCACACCGGACTCGGCGAGCGAGCCGCCCAGCTCGGCGGCCAGCTCCGCGTCGCCGACGAACACGACGCGGGCGAGCCCGCCGCGCACCCGCCTGGGCAGGTCGAGCTTGCGCCACACGATCTCGTGCACCAGCCGGCGGGGGCTCGCCGGGGCGCCGATGTCGCCGTCGAGCACGCCGTAGCGCAGGCCGTCCAGCCGCGCCACGACCGTGCCCTCGGGGTTCGCGACGAGCACGTCGACGGTGTCGGTGGAGCCCGGCTGGACGCGCACGCTGATCACCGCGTCCGCCGGCGGCCGGCCGCCGATCGAGACCTGGCGGAGGTGCGCGGGCATGCGCAGCACGGCCGGGCCGGAGAACACGACGGAGGCCGCGGACAACGCGGCGTCCAAAATGGACGCCCAGCTCTCCGGCAGCGTGCCGTCCGGATCGCCGACCACGCGGACGAACAGCTCGTCGCGGCCGCGCCGGATCCGGTTGATCTTCCACGGGAAGCCCATCGCGGCCACGCCGATCGAGGCCAGCCGGTCGATCACGAACTCGGCGTCGAGTCGCTCGGTGCACCGGTTGCGCAGCTCCGCGACCGGGATCGTGTCCACACCGGACACATCGGCGATGGCCGGCACGCCCGCGGTGGTGTGGGTGAGCCAGCCCCCCGCGGGCCCCGCGTCCAGCTCGTCCGGACCGTCGGCGGGCGCGTCGGTGGGTGCGTCATGGCTCGCCGCCAGCCGCGAGCACAGCCGCAGCGTGCCGTCCATGTGCACCACCTGCAGCTCGCGCGCGGCCGCGACGGACACCGGCACCCGCAGCGACACGTCGGTGAGCACGTGCCCGCCCGCCGCCGCGAAGAACGTGTTGAGCAGCACCGCGGCCGGGATGATCTCGGTGCCCTGCACCGGGTGGTCCCCCGGGTAGGGCCGGCTCGACCGGTCCAGCCAGGTCTGCCACACCCGGACGGTCGAGGTGCCGTTGACGGTCAGCGGGGAGCCGAGCAGCGTGTGGCTGTCGACGTCGTGCAGCCGCGAGCGGGACTCCGCCCGGCTCGGCCCGGCGACCTTGTACTCGCGGTGCTGCCAGGCGGTGGTCGGCAGCGACACCAGCCGCCCACCGGCGTCGCCGGCCGACCAGTCCACCGGCACCCCGTGGCAGTGCAGGGTGGCGAGGCTCGCGAGCAGGGTGGCCTGCTCGGGCCGGTTGCGGCGCAGCGTGTGCGTGACGACCGCGTCGTCGACCCGCTCGGCGGTGAGCACCTCGTTGATCGAGTAGGCCACCACCGGGTGTGCGGAGATCTCCACGAACGCCCGGTAGCCGTCGGCGACGGCGGCGCTGACGGCATCGGCGAAGCGCACCGGGTTGCGCAGGTTCCCCGCCCAGTACGCGCCGTCGCGCGCGACGTCGGTCTTCGGGTCCTCGTGCGAGGTCGAGTAGACCGGCAGCGCGGGCTCGTGGTGCGTCAGGTCCGCCGCCGCCAGCGCGAGGTCGTCGACGAGCTGGTCCATGTGGTGGCTGTGGAACGCGACGTCGGAGTTGACGCGCTGGATGACCGTGGCCGGGTCCGCGCTCCACTGGCGCACCACGGCGTCGACCGCGACCGCGTCACCGGCGATGACCGTCGAGCGCGGCGCGGCGAAGATGGCCGCGCAGACGCCCTCGTGCCCGGCGAGCCGCGCCGCCACCTCGGCGAAGGGCAGGTTGACCATGGCCATGCCGCCGTTGCCGGCGACCTTGCGCAGCAGCGTGGAGCGGCGGCAGATGAGCCGCGCCCCATCCGCGACGTCGAGCACGCGGGCCACCACCGCGGCCGCGATCTCGCCGACCGAGTGGCCGATCACCGCGGCCGGCCGCAGCCCACGCGCGTACCACACCTCGGCGAGCGCCACCTGCATCGCGTAGATCAGCATCTGGATGCGGTCGGTGTCGCGCAGGTCGCCCTCGAGCAGCGCCTTGCGTGGCGAGACACCCAGCTCCTCCAGGCAGACCGGCTCCAGCTCGTCGAGCACCCGGCCGAACGCCGGCTCGGTGGCCAGCAGCTCGCGGCCCATGCCGATCCACTGCGAGCCGTGCCCCGAGAACACCCACACCGCACCGCGCGCCGCGCCCGCCAGCGCCCGGCCGGCCACCAGCCCGTCGACCCGCTCGTCCGCGGCGGCCTGGCGCAGCCGGGTGACCAGCTCCGCCTGCCCGGCGGCGACGATCGCGGTGCGGTGGGTCAGGTGCGAGCGGCGCCGGGTCAGCGTGTACGCGACGTCGGCGAGCTCGGCGCCGGTGGTCCGCGGGCCGTCGGTGGTCAGCCACTCGGCGAGCGAGGCGGCGTAGTCCCGCACGGCCTCCGGCGAGCCACCGGAGAGCGGGTACACGCGCAGCGCCGTGCCCCGGTCCAGGGCCGTGCGCACGGTCTCCATCGCCGGAGCCTGCTCGAGCACGACGTGGGCGATCGTGCCGCCGTAGCCGTACCCGGACACGCCCACGCGGCGCGAACCCCCGGTGCTCGGCCACGGGGTCAGCTCGGTGACCACCCGCAGGCCCGACGACGCCCACGGGATGTCGGGGTTGGGGTCCTCGAAGTTGAGGCTCGGCGGGATGGCCGCGTGCTCGATGGCGAGCACCGCCTTGAGCACGCCGGCGATGCCGGACGCGGCCTCCAGGTGACCGATGTTGGTCTTGACCGAGCCGATCAGGCAGGGCCGGTCCGCGGGCCGGCCGGTGCCGTAGACCGCGGCGAGCGCGCCCGCCTCGATCGGGTCGCCGGCCCGGGTGCCGGTGCCGTGCGCCTCGACGTAGTCCACCGACTCCGACGCCACGCCGGCCTGCCGGCACGCCTGGCGCAGCACGTAGTCCTGCGCCTCGCCGCTCGGCGCCATGATCCCGTCGGTCCTGCCGTCCTGGCTGACCGCGCTGCCGCGGACGACCGCGAGCACCCGGTCGCCGTCGCGGCGCGCGTCGGAGAGCCGCTTGAGCACGACGATCCCGCAGCCCTCGCCGCGGCCGTAGCCGTCGGCGGACGCGTCGAACGACTTGGACCGCCCGTCCGGGGCGAGCGCGCCGGCGGAGTCCATCACCATGGTGAGCCCGGGCGCGACCATCAGCATGACGCCGCCCGCGATGGCCACCGGCACCTCGCCGGCCCGCAGCGCCTGCGCGGCCAGGTGCAGCGCGACCAGCGAGGACGAGCACGCGGTGTCCACCACCATGCTCGGCCCGCGCAGGTCCAGCGCGTAGGAGACCCGGTTGGCCACCGCGCACATGGACGACCCGATCCCGGTCCACGCCTCGATGCGCGGCAGGTCCTCGAGCAGCTTGCGCCCGTGGTCGTCGGTGTTGACGCCGATGTAGACGCCCGCGTCCGAGCCGGCGAGCGCCGAGGGCACGATGCCCGCGTGCTCGAGCGCCTCCCAGCTCACCTCCAGCGCGATCCGCTGCTGCGGGTCCATCAGCGCCGCCTCACGCGGCGAGATGCCGAAGAACGCGGCGTCAAATCCGTCCACATCGGACACGAAGCCGCCGAGCCGGCTGGTCCCGCGCACCGCGGCGGCGTCCTCCGCGCTGCCGGACTCGTAGTACTCCCACCGGCCCGGCGGCACCTCGGAGATCGCGTCCACGCCGTCCACAAGGGACTTCCAGAACTCCGCGGGCGAGTCGACCCCGCCCGGTAACCGGCAGCCCATGCCGACGATCGCGATCAACTCGCCGCCGTCGGGCTGCCGATCCGCTCCGTTCGAGGTTGCCATGTGTTCCGTCCTCCTGGAGACGAGCGGCTCCGCCACGAAGCCAAGGACCCAGGAGAGACTCTCGTCCACGGTCGTCCCCGCGCCATCGGCCTGCGATCCTGGCCGGGCTGGGAACCGTGCCCTCGATCAGCCCGCCGCGCGTACGTCCCGCACGGCCTTCGGCAGCAGGTACGCGAGCGCGAGCTGCCAGAGCAGCGCCGGGAACCGGCCGAGCGGGATGAGCAGCGTGGTCGACTCGGTGACGAACGTCAGCGTCGAGGCGAGGCCGAGCCCGGCGACGACCAGGCTGGCGGCGTTGAACCAGCCGGGCAGCAGCCGCGCGCGCAGCGCGACCAGGCTCACCGCGGCCACGCACAGCCCGATCGCCGCGACGTACGCGAAGCCGCCGAGGGCGAAGTACAGGTAGTGCAGCCCGCGGCGGACCGGCGCGGACTCGATGACCAGCGGGTGCGACACAGACCACTGGACGACCGCGTTGAGCGCGAGGAACAGCGCGGCCGCGACACCCCCGGCGACCGCGGTGTAGGTGAGCCCGGCCTGCTCGGGCGCGAGCGCGCGCAGCCGTGCCCACAGGGCCGCGACGAACACCGCCAACGCGATCGCGGCGGCGAACTGGAAGAACGCGATCCACTGCACGAGCGTGGCGTGGTCGGCGTAGTACCGCTGGATCGTGGCGTCGTCGACGAACGGCGAGGAGTACACCGCTCCGCCGAAGACCGCGCCGATGACCAGGCTGACGGCGAACAGGCCGGCCGAGATGATCGCGGACCAGACGAGCGAGGGTCCCTGTTCGCCGGCGGCCCTGACGGTGGGAGCGGAAACTGTTGCGGTCATGTGCGCGGCCCTCCGCGTGCCAGCAGTGGAATATGGGCAATAGTCAACTCTAGGGCGGTATTTCTCGGAAACCGCTCGAGAACGCTTCCAGCGCATGGTCGAAATGACCGCGGGGGCTGGTTCAATGGTGGTTGTTCGCGGACACCGAAAACCGATTGGGAGCATGTGCGATGAGCGAGCAGGAAGTCCTCGACCTCGTCAAGCGCTGGGCCACCGCCGAGCTGAACGAGGACGCGGACGCGCTCGGCGGGTTGCTCGCCGACGACTTCACCGGGATCGGGCCCCTCGGCTTCGTGCTGACCAAGCAGCGGTGGACCGGCCGCTACCGGGGCGGCGAGCTGAAGAACTCCGAGTTCGAGGTGGTGGACGCGCAGGTGCGGGCGTACGGCGACACCGCCGTGGTGGTCGGCGTGCAGAAGCAGGAGACCACGTTTGCGGGCAACGACACCGGCGGCCAGTTCCGGCTCACGCTGGTCGCGGTCAGGCGGGACGCCGGCTGGGTGATCGCCAACCTCCAGCTGTCCGGCCCGCTCGGCCCGCCGCCGTCCATGCCGCCCAACTTCAAGCAGCAGGGCTGAAACACACGATTGCCGCATTCGCGACGAGTCGTCCCGAATGCGGCAATCGTGTGTTTCAGTAAGCGATTTCGACGACCCGGCGGAATGTGTCCGGATCCCCGGCGTGGGTCAGCATGAAATGGGCGACGTCCGCGCGGGAGATCGACCAGCAGCCACACGGTTTCTCGTCGTGGGCGGTCCGGTAGCGGCCGGTCACCTTCCCCTTGGTCAGCCGGGCCGCGCGCACCAGGGTCCAGTCCGCGTCGCTCTCCCGCACGTGCCGCTCCATCACCGCCATGTCCGCGTAGGGCTTGCGCAGGACGTTGTGCAGCACGAACCGCGCGAGCGCCCACTCGGCGAACCGGCGCGGGCTCGGGAGCTCCAGCGAGGACGTGGACACCACGAGCAGCCGGCGAGTGCCCTCGGTGCGCATGGCGTCGAGGATGTTGGCCGTGCCCCGCGAGTAGACCGTGGTGGCGTGGCGGTGCATGCCGATGCCCAGCGCGGAGATCACCACGTCCGAGCCGGCCACCGCCCGCGCCACGTCCGCCGGGTCCAGCACGTCACCGGCCACCACCGTGACCCGCTCCGCGAGTGCGCCGAGCCCCTCAGGCCGCCGAACCAGCGCGCTCACCTTGTCCCCCGCCGCAAGCGCCTGCCCGACCACCGCGAGCCCAGTCCCCCCGGTAGCCCCAAAAACCGCCACCCGCACAACTCCTCCTCCCACCACCACCGCGAGTCCAACCGTCCCGACCCGCGAGTCCAACCGTCCCGACCCGCGAGTCCAACCGTCCCGACCCGCGAGTCCAACCGTCCCGACCCGCGAGTCCAACCGTCCCGACCGGCGAGTTCGACACTCGGGCACGGCCCGAACGTTGAACTCGCAGGTCTCGAACGTTGGACACGCGGGTTCCGAACGTTGGACACGCGGGTTCCGAACGTTGGACACGCGGGTTCCGAACGTTGGACACGCGGGTTCCGAACGTTGGACACGCGGGTTCCGAACGTTGGACACGCGGGTCTCGAACGTTGGACTCGCGGGGTCAGGCGGCCTGGCGGCCCTCGGTCGCGGCGCGGACGGCGGCGACCAGGTCCGCGCGGCTCGCGCCCGGCAGCTGTGGCGGCGGGCCACCTCCGAGCGCACGGCCGATCCGCTGCGCGATCTCGTCGTTCGCGTACAGCTTCGCGGGGGAGCGCAGCGTCATCATCACCTGCGCCACCCGGCGCCAGACCTCGGCGTCCTGTGTGGACGCCGCGACGACGGCGCCGAAGGTGACCACGCCCGGCGGTGGCGGCTGCGGTCGCTCACCGGCGACCGTCGCCGCCCACAGCCCGGCCCGGCCGCGGTCGTTGGCGATCGACTCGTGCAGCCACGGGGCGAGCAGCGCCCTGCTGGCACCCGCGAACGCCGCCGCCTGCTCGCGGTCCACCGACGGGTGGGCCGCGAGCAGGTCGACCAGCTCGAACACGTGCGCCAGCGCGAGCGACACCCCGCGCCCGTACGCCGGGTTCGTGGTGCACACCGAGTCACCGATGCCGTAGAACCCGACCGGCGGGTCGCCGTCGGGGTCGGCCAGCCGCGAGCTGTTGTCCAGCCCGCCCATCGCGTACACCGGGGAGATCGGCTCGGAGTTGCCGGGCGCGACCCAACCGGCGAGCAGGGGCGTCGCCGCGATCGCCGCGGTGAACACCTCCTCGGTGCGCAGCGCCTTCAGCTCCGCGTCGTCGGGCAGGACACCGATCGAGAGGGAGAACGTGTCCCCGTCGCCGAGGAACAGCACCGCCGTGTAGCTGTCCCACAGCCCGCCGGCACCGAACCCGCGGTTCAGCGGGCCGGGCGGCGCCGGCGAGAGCCGCCGGTAGTACCGGGTGTAGTA
The DNA here is from genome assembly GCF_050699935.1 of Actinophytocola sp. Lineage (NCBI taxonomy): Bacteria > Bacillati > Actinomycetota > Actinomycetes > Pseudonocardiales > Pseudonocardiaceae > Actinophytocola > Actinophytocola sp. The sequence continues at coordinate 19,957 of NZ_JBOHGB010000084.1, read as the reverse complement.
CGTGATCCGGCAGCTCTCGCTGGTCTGCTCGGGCACCGGCAGCCCGGCCGAGCCGAGCCACCGCGCCGCGGCGGTCTTGCGGCCGCTCGCGTCGAGTACGAGGTCGGCGGTCAGCTCGGTGCCGTCGTCGAGACGCACCCCGGTGACCCGCTCGCCGTCGACGACCAGCCCGCGCACGGTGGCACCGTGGCGCACGGACACGCCCGCCCGTGACAGCGCGCGGTCACGCAGCACCCACTCGAACACCGAGCGGCGGACGGTGAGCATGTTCAGCTCGTCGTCGGACGGCACGCGCTCGACGTCGCCCAGGCTCGGCGGCGGGAAGTCGGCCAGGTTGACTCTGCCGGCGCCGGCCGCGACCAGCGCGTCGTACACGTCGGGCAGCCGGTCGCGCAGCAGGTTCACCCCGCGCGAGCCGAACGCGTGCGAGTGCGCGGCCTGCGGCACGGTCGGCCGCGCCCATCCGTCCGCCGCTTCGTCCAGTGTGGACGGTGGGGTGGCGGCGTCGCGTTCGACCAGCAGCACCTCGTGCCCGGCGTCGGCGAGCGTGGCCGCCGCGGCGAGGCCGGTGACGCTCGCGCCAACAGCGATGATCCTCATGGGGCTCACGCGTTCCAGAACTCGTCGACCGCGTACACGTCGTTCGGATAGGTCCAGAACTCCTTGATCTTCCCGTCGACGATGCGCGCGACGTTGATGAACGGCATCTCCAGCACCCGGCCCTTGCGCTCGTAGCGGGTGTGCAGGATCGCGAACGCGTGGTTGTCACTCGCGCCGATCTCCCGGACCTCCATGTGCAGGTTGCCGTTCGTGAGCTCGAACATCTTGTTGGCGAACGCGGTGGACTCCGCGATGCCGTGGTGCTCGCCCGAGAGCGGGTTGTCGCCCGGGTAGTGGTGCACCGAGTCCTCGTGCCAGTAGGTGCCCGCCGTCTCCACGTCACCGGAACCGAAGGCCGCGTACACCTTCTCCATCAGGGCGGCGTTGGGGTGGTCGACCATGTGCTCTCTCCTCGTGGATTCAGGATGCCTTGCTCGTCACGGACGTGGGCAGGGTCGAGCGGACCGCGTCGGCGATCTTGGCGGCGTCGGGTGGGAAGGCGTCCTCCAGCACCGGGCTGAACGGCACCGGCGCGTGCGGCCCGGTGACCGTGCGGACCGCCGCGGACAGCGCGCCGAACCGGTTCTCGGCGACGTGTCCGGCGATGTCGGTGGCGATCGAGCAGCGCGGACTCGACTCGTCGACCACGACGAGGCGGCCGGTCTTCGCCACGCTCGCGTACACCGTGTCGAAGTCGAACGGGGACAGCGTTCGCGGGTCGATGACCTCGCACTCGACGCCGTCGGCGGCGAGCCGCTCGGCCGCGGCGGTCGCCTCGTGCACCATCCGTCCTATCGCGACGATCGTGGCGTCGCCGCCGTCGCGGACGACCGCCGCCTCGCCCAACGGGATCGTGTACCGCTGCTCGGGCACGACGCCGCGGCTGCCGAAGTAGAGCATCTTGTGCTCGAAGAACACCACCGGGTCGTCGTCCTGGATGGACGCGGCGAGCAGGCCCTTGGCGTCCACCGGGTTCGACGGCGCGACGACCTTGAGCCCGGGGATGTGCGCGAACAGCGAGTACAGCGCCTGGGAGTGCTGCGCGCCCCGGCGCATCCCGGTGCCCCACATGGCCCGCAGCACCAGCGGCACCCGCGCCTTGCCGCCGACCATATAGCGCAGCTTCGCGGCCTGGTTGAGGATCTGGTCGAAGCACACGCCCGCGAAGTCGACGAACAGCAGGTCGGCCACCGGGCGCAGGCCGGTCGCGGCGGCGCCGACCGCCGCACCCACGAACGCGGCCTCGGTGATCGGCGCGTCGAACACCTTGTCCGGGAACCGCTCGTGCAGCCCGCGGGTCGGTCCCCAGGCGTGGCCGAGCGTGCCGTCGCAGCCGGTGCCGCCGATGTTGTCCTCGCCGAACACGACCACCGACGGGTCCGCGGCCATCTCCTGCGCGAGCGCCTCGTTCAGCGCCTCCAAATAGGACAGCACACGTTCCGCCTCCCCGGAATTAACCCTTGTGGTCACTGTTCCGCCTCTCCGGAATTAACTCTTGTGGTCAACTTGGGTCGTTCCGCTCCGTTTGGGCGCGTACCTGTGGCTGGGTTGCGTCCCGTTCCCCTTAGGTGCGGTTGGCAGCCACGCGGCTCGTCGCCATGTGCGGTCATGCCCGCCTCAGTATGTGACGTAGACGTCGGTCAGCAGCTCGGTCAGCTCGGGGTCGGGCGCGGCCTTCGCGTCGGCCACGGCGACGTCGACGGCCGCGTCCACCGTCGCGTCCACCGCTGTCAGATCCTCAATGGACAGGCCGGCGGCCGCGGCGAACCTCGCCAGGCAGTCGGACTCGGCGCGCAGCCGCTCGACCTCGCCCTCGCCGCGGTAGCCCTGCCGGTCGAAGCCCTCCATGTGGCCGAAGAACCGGCCGGCCCTGCACTCCACCAGCGAGGGGCCGCCGCCCGAGCGGGCCCGCTCCACCGCCTCGCCGGCCGCCGCCCGCACCGCGAAGTAGTCCGTGCCGTCCACAGTGGACGCGGGCATGCCGTACGCCTCGGCCCGGTGTGCCACGTCCAGCCCGCGCAGGTGGTACCGGGTGCCGGTGGCCTGCGCGTAGCCGTTGTCCTCGACCACGAACACCACGGGCAGCTGCCAGACCGTGGCGAGGTTCAGGCTCTCGGCGAACGAGCCCTGGTTGGCCGCGCCGTCCCCGACGAAGGCGACCGAGACGTCCCGGCGCCCCAGCACCTTCGCGGACAGCGCGGACCCGCAGGCCAGTGGAGCGCCACCGGCGGCGACACCGTTCGCGCCGAGCATGCCGCGCTCGAAGTCGGCGATGTGCATCGAGCCGCCCTTGCCGTTGCACGAGCCGCCGGCTTTGCCGTACAGCTCCCGCATCATCGCGCCCAGATCAGCGCCCTTGGCGATCGCGTGGCCGTGCCCGCGGTGTGTGCTCGCGATGTGGTCACCCTCGCGCAGCGCACCGCACACCCCGGCGGCGACGGCCTCCTGACCGGCGTAGAGGTGCACGGCGCCGGGCAGCTCGCCGGTCGCGAACTCGGCGTGCACCCGCTCCTCGAAGACGCGGATGGTCCGCATGACCCGGTAGGCCTCGATCAGTTCCTCCCGGCCGGGCGCGCCGGCGGATGCAGTCGCCATGGAACGGTGTCCTTTCCGAGATCTCCCGGGGGTTCGTGCGCCGTTTCTGCGAGGCTAGGTCGGTTCGGGGCGCGGACCGAGGAACGTCGAGCGGGCCTCGACCGGATGTGCCCGAGCCGTGTCAGCCGCTCGTCAGCCGCTCGTCGTCCGCTCTCTGTCGGCCGGCCGCCGTAGTGTGGAAGGGAGCGACTCACGAGGAGGCCCAGGTGCACAGCAGCGACGACTCGCGGATCGAGACCCTCGCCGTCCACGCCGGGGAGCACCGACCCGGGCCGGAGGGTTCCGTCGTGTTCCCGATCTACCAGGGCACCGTGTTCGCCACCCAGCCCGGCGAGGGCTACCACGACATCCGGTACATCCGGCTGAACTCGACGCCGTCGCAGCAGTACCTGCACGGCAAGCTCGCCGCGCTGGAGGGTGCCGAGGCCGCGCTCGCGACGTCGTCCGGGATGGCCGCGGTGACCACGATCCTGCACACGCTGCTGCGCGCCGGAGACCACCTGCTGGTCGGCGACACGCTGTACGGCGGCACACACAACTTCCTCACCGACCACGCCGAGGACCTCGGCTGGACCTACACGTTCGTCGACCCGCACGAGCCGTCGACGTGGGCCGCCGCGCGCCGGCCGAACACGAAGGCGTTCCTCGTGGAGACGATCACCAACCCGCTGATGCGCGTCGGGCGGCTGCGCGAGGTGGTGGCCTTCGCGAAGGCGGAGGGGCTGGTCACCGTCGTGGACAACACGTTCGCGAGCCCGGTCAACTTCCGCCCGCTGGCGGCCGGCTTCGACCTGGTGTTCCACAGTGCGACCAAGTACCTCAACGGCCACTCCGACCTGGTGGCCGGCTGCGTCGCGGGCTCCACCGAGCTCGTCGACCGGGTCCGCCACAAGCTCAACATCTACGGCGGCACGCTCGACCCGCACGCGGGCTTCCTGCTGGCGAGGGGCCTGAAGACGCTGGCGCTACGGATCGGCGCGCAGAACGCGAACGCCTCGGTGCTGGCGTCGTTCCTCGCCGGCCACGAGAAGGTCGCCGCGGTGAACTACGCCGGGCTCGCCGACCACCCGGACCACGCGCACGCGTCGGAGCTGCTGTCCGGGTTCGGCGGCATGCTGAGCTTCCGCCTGGCCGGCGGCCTCCCGGCGGCCGAGGCGTTCCTGGACGCGCTGCGCCTGCCGACGGTCGCCCCGAGCCTGGGCGGCATCGAGTCCCTGGTCACCCGCCCGGCGATCACCTCGCACGCCGGGATGAGCCCCGCGGACCGCGAACGGGTGGGCGTGACCGACGACCTGATCCGCTTCAGCTGCGGCATCGAGCACTCCGACGACCTCATCGCCGACCTGACCCGCGCCCTCGACAAGGTCTAACCGACGCAGCCGCCCTCGCGGTCGCGGCGGATGTGGGGGCGCATCAGGTCCGCGGTGCCCGCGTGGGCGTACGGGTCGGTGCCGGCGACCAGCTCGACGTCGCGGTGGTCGAGGCGGGCCATCGGCTCGCCGGCCGTCGGTGGGAACCACGGCAGCAGCGACTCGGCGCTCATGTAGTGGTTGACCAGGGCTCGGCGCAGGCCCGTGCGCCGGGTGTTGGGCAGCGACCGGTGCAGCAGGTAGCCGTTGAAGATCACCGCGGTGCCGGCCGGGACCTCGACCGGCACCGCGGCGAGATCGGGAAAGGCTTCCGTGAAGCCGTGCGCCTCCTGCGTGCAGTCGAACCGCGGGTCGTCGTGATCGCGGACCGGGTACAGCACGCCCGCGCGGTGCGAGCCGGGCAGGACCCACAGGCAGCCGTTGTCGACGGTGGCGTCGTCGAGCGCGATCCACGCGGCGGTGAGCGAGCGGTCGCGGGTGGGGATGTGCGCCTCGTCCTGGTGCCAGGCCTGGCCGGGCTTGCCGGCGGCCTTGATGAAGAGCATGGACTGCATCATCTTCACGTTGGGCCCGATGACCTCGGTGAGCACCTCCGTGAGACCCGGCAGCGCGGCGAGCTTGCGCAGCAGCGGCGAGATCTTGTGCGGGAAGTGAACGCAGAGGTACCGGCGCAGCACCTCGTCCTCCGGCCAGTCGCCGGGCTCGACGCCGTCGACCGTGCCGCGTTCGCCACGGCAGATCGCGGTGGCCTCGGCCCGCGCCTCGGCGAGCCGCTCCGCGTCGAGAACGCCGGGCACCACCACGTAACCGTCCCGCTCGTACATTCCGCCTCCCTTGTCCGGATGTCCCATCATCCGATCCGAGCAGCCCCACAGGAATGCACTCAGGTCACGGAAACTTGTCAGAATGCGTACATGGACCGCCCGGCGACCGCCGACTACCCGCCCGGCGCGCGGCTCCCGCTCCGCGTGATCGACGACTGCGAGTTCGTCTGGATGCTGCGTGGCCGGGCGCACTTCGTCACCGAGACGGGCACCACCCCGCTCACCCCGGGCCACCTGCTGCTGGTCCCACCGGGCCTGCGCCACGGCTTCGACTGGGACGCCCGCCACGGCTACGTGCACTTCACGCACACCGCGGTGACCGACGACCCGGTGCTGGTCCCGGTGTTGGTGCCGATGTCCGGCGACGACCCGCTCGCCGGGCTGGCCGCGTACCTGCTCTGGCTGGGGGCGGCCGAGCCACCCGGCTGGCGCGCGCGAGCGCACCGCACCCTCGAGCTGATGGTCACCCTCGTCCTCGCCGGCCCGCTCCCCGCCCGCGACGAGGCGGCCCGGCCGGCACCGGCCGCCCGGGCCGCGGTCGAGGTGCTGCGCCGCGAGTGGGCGAGGCCACCGCTACGCCGCGTCGGCGTCGACGAGCTGGCCGCGGCGGTGCGGGTCTCGCGCGGCTACCTGAACCGGGTGTTCCGCCTCGGCTTCGACCTCGGCGCCGCCGAGGCGCTCGAGGGCCTGCGCCTGTCCCGCGCCGAGGCGCTGCTCCTGCGCACCGACCTGACGCTCGGCGCCATCGCCCGGCAGTGCGGCTTCGCCGACCTCAGCCACTTCTCGCACCGGTTCGCCGCGCGCTACGGCCTGCCCCCGAGCCGGTACCGCACCGCCCCGGCCGGCCCCTCGATGCAGGACCACCCCGGCGTACGCCGCCTGGCCCACCTGGTCTGGGACTAGAGACTGTCACAGTGGATCATCGTGCTACGTCTCGCGCTGACCAACGGAACCTCAGGGGACCGTGACGGCACCCAGCCACAATCAACCGCACATCCGCACCGTTCGCTGGAACGCAACCGACACTTTTAATTCCGGGGAGGCGGACTGGCTAGGCGGGTGATCGCCGCCTCGACCGACCCGACCCGGTCGGCGAGCAGCCCGACGGCGCCGACCGCGCGGGTCAGCGGGTCGTCGTCCGAGCCGCCGAGTGCCTTGTCACGCAGGAAGGCGGCCTTCACATCCGTCCAACGCGTGGCCTGCTCGGGCGAGAGCCGGCCGCGCAGCTCGGCCAGCTTCAGCAGGTTCGCCTCCGCGCCCGCGGTCAGGGTCTGCGCCTCGCCGAGGTAGTGGTCGTCGATGACCGCCTCCAGCTCGGCGTCGTTCATCACCGGCACGATCCGCTCGGCGAGCTTGTTCATGTTCCGGTACGAGCCCTGCAGCTGGAACGGCGGCTCGGTCCGTGACGAGTCCGCCTGCGCCGCCGACGCGATGTAGGCCTGGTTGTTCGCCAGCACGACCTGCTGCACCCGCACCAGCTTGCGCAGCACGGAGAGCACCTGGTCCAGCTCGACCGCCGAGTACGGGTGCGTGAGCGCGTCCGCCCGTGCCGTGGAGTCCCCGCGGGCGAGCCGGACCAGCAGCTCGATGTCCCCACGCTCCCGTGTGGACAGCGGAGCGAGCACGGGGTTGGACGTCAGCGAGTTCTCGATGTAGCTCAACGCGAACAGCTCGTCCCGGCCGGACAGCACGTCGCCCAGGTTCCACACGTCCGCGCGGTTCGCCAGCATGTCCGGGATCCGGAACCGCTTGCCCTGCTCGGTGTACGGGTTGCCGGCCATGCACACCGCGAACCGCTTGCCGCGCAGGTCGTAGGTGCGCGTGCGCCCGTTCCAGACGCCCTCCATGCGCCGCTGGGCGTCGCACAGCGAGATGAACTTACTCAGCAGCTCGGGGTTGGTGTGCTGGATGTCGTCCAGGTACAGCAGCGCGTTGTTGCCCACCTCCAGCGCGAAGGTGATCTTCTCGACCTCCTGGCGCGCGGTGGCGTTGGGTGCCTCGGCCGGGTCGAGCGAGGTCACCTCGTGGCCCAGCGCCGGCCCGTTGACCTTGACGAACACCAGCCCGAGCCGGTCGGCCACGTACTCCATCAGCGTCGTCTTGCCGTAGCCGGGCGGGGAGATGAGCAGCAGCAGGCCCATCTGGTCGGTGCGCTTGGCGTCGCCGACCGCGCCCAGCTGCTTGGCCAGGTTGTCGCCGATCAGCGGCAGGTAGGCCTCGTCGAGCAGCCGGTTGCGCACGAACGCGCTCATCACCTTCGGCCGGTACTCGTCGAGCCGCAGCCGCGCCCGCTCGCGCGTGACCAGGTCGCCCCGCAGCCGCTGGTACGCCCGGTACGCCGGCACCCGCTCGGTCCGGAACCGCCGGGTGCGGGTGAGCAGCTCGTCGAGGCGGACCGACAGGCGGCGGTCGGTGATGCGCGGGTGCGCACCGAGCAAACCCTCCACAGTGGACGACAGCGCGGCGGACGAGTCGTGCCGCGGCACGTCGGCGAGCAGCAGCGCGACCGCCTCGGGCAGGTCGCCCTCGGCCAGCCCGTCCCGCCCCGACTCGACAGAGGACACGAAGGCGGACAGCCAGGCCCGCACCAGCTGGTGTCGCGCCACGAGGTCGTCGCCGAGCGCGCGCAGGTCGTCGGAGAAGTCCTTGCGCCCGCGCAGGGCCCGGCGAAACCTCTCCACCATCGTCCGCGCGCCCGCGCTCGTGACGAACCCGAGCGGCGTGGACGCCAGCTCCTCGAACAGGTACTCGGCCGCGAGGCCCGGGTCGGCCACCGGGAGCGGGAACTCCGAGATCGCCGAGGCCAGCTCCGCGCACAGCTCACCGATGGCTCCGACCGCGCCGAACGCCGACCGTGCCCGCCCCAGCGAGCCGGCCCGCGTCGACCACGCCGCGCGCGCGGCGTCGTCGGTGCCGTGCGCCCAGAACAGCTGGGCGCCCGCCCGCGCGTCCGGCGGATACCGCAGCAGCCCCGCCCCGGCCGACAGCCGCACCAGCACCGCCAGGATCGCGGCCGCGTCGTGGTCGTGCACGCCGCGCTCGTAGCCCTCGTCGTACCGCGACTCGGCGGTCGCGCGCACCACGTCGAGCAGCGTCTCCGGGTCGTGGTCGACGGGCTGGTCGGCCGGCAGCTCCGCGAGGACCGAGGCGGCCAGGTACTCCGCCCGGCAGACCTGCGCCGACTCCGACACCAGCAGCTGGTCCCAGAACGGCTTCGTGGCCTCGAACTCCGGGTCGGTCACCGGCTCCCGGAAGTCGGTGCCGGTGATCGCGAGCGACATCCGGCCGTCCTTGGGCACCAGCGTGAGGTCGGCCGGCTGGGTGTTGACCGCGAACACGTGCCGGCCCAGCCGGACGGTCTCGCCGTCGTCACCGAAGAGGTCCGCCCGGTCCCGCAACGAGCGGCCGGCCTCCTGGCGCGCGGCCTTGAGCCGGCCCGCCAGCTCCTCGGCCCGCACCGAGTCGTCCAGCGCGCGCAGCTCGTCGGCGACGCCGCGGACCTTGGCGACCATCGGGTCGGAGGCGAAGTAGGTGTTGATCTCGTCCAGCGACGACAGCGTGGCCACGCGCCGGTTGATGCTGGTGAGGATCCGCTCGGCCGAGTCGACCAGCCGGTCCGCCCGCCGCGCGGCCTCGTCGACCAGCGCCTGCTTGCGCGAGGAGAACGCCTCGTACACGTCCGTGCGCTTCTGGGTGAGCTCGCCGAGGAAGTCGTCGAACTCGGCGAACCGGGACTCCAGGTTCTCCAGCTGCAACAGCACCCGGCCGAGCCCGTCGTCGCAGCGCCGCGGCGTGTCGGCGACCGCGAGCGCACCGGTGATCGCCTGGCCCAGCAACGCGAACTCGGCGGCGAAGGCGGCCCGCCCCTCGGTGGCCAGCAGCGCCTTGCGCCGGCCCTCCAGCGTGGCGCGGGCGCGGTTGACCCCGCCGAGCACCTCGCTGATCCGCTCCAGAATCCCCGTACGCACGGTCGCGTCGGCGATGTCCAGCGAGCCCACCACCTCGGTGACGATCTCCAGCCCGCCCGCCTGCTCGGCGAGCCGCTCGCCCACCGGGCCGGCCTCGGCCACCGTCCTGATCGCCTCCGCGTCGGCGACGAGCGCCTCGACCTGCTCGTGGTAGGCGGTGAACGCGTCGGGCCCGCGCAGGAAGTCCACCGCCCGCTTCGCCGCGGAGTCCAGCTCCTCGGTCAGGGACGTGGCCAGCTCGTCGATCCGCCCGGTGTCCACGTAACGCAGCTCGCGCAACGTCACCAGCCGGCCCTGCGCGCGGCGCAGCTCGGCGAGCTGGGTCACCCACTCACCGGCCGACTTCGGTGCCTCGCCGCGGACCCGGCGCACGAGCGAGGCGACCTGGTCGGCAGCGGTCGCGAGCTCCGCGGCGGCGGTCTCGGTCAGCGACTGGACGTTCTCGAACTCGGCCAGCACCTGCTCGGCGGTGGCGCGCACGTCGGTGACCGGCGTGCGCAGGTCGCCCAGCTCCGATTCGCCCAGCCAGTGGTAGTTGTCGAACGCCCGGGCACACGCGGCGATCAGGCCCTCGTACATCTGCGTCGACGGCGCCATCTCGTCGACCATGCGGGTGACCGACAGGCAGTCGGAGATGCCCCGCACCAGGTCCGCGTTGCCCACCCGCTCCAGCGGCCCGGTGCCGACCGGCTTCGCCGCGGCGAAGCTGTCCGTCACGTACGGCGTCTGCCACACCTGCATCGGGTGGACCCGGGTCGGCTCCTCGGACGCCGCCCGGAAGGCCACCAGCGTGCCGTCGTCGAACAGCGAGTACCCGTGGCACGGCAACGGGGTCGCGACCTCCTTGCGGATCACGTTGTACGGCAGCAACAGCGTGCGGCCCTCGCGCCGGGCGTGGAAGACGTAGACCACGTCCTCGCCGTTGGGCGAGCGGATGACCCGCTCGAACTCGAGGTCATCGGTGTCGGTGTCGAACGTCCGCGAGACGCCGGTGGCGAGGTAGTAGCCGCCGGGGAAGATCAGCCCCTGGTCCTCGGGCAGCCGCTGGCAGGCCTGCCCGATCCCGTCGAGGCGCACCACGGTCTTCGTGCGCGTGTTGAACACGAGGTGGCGCCAGGTCTTCTCGTTGTAGGGCAGGATCTTGAGCAGGATCAGCGGGCCGACTCGCGCGTAGCGCACGTCGGCGTCGGCGAGGCTCTGCAGCGGCTCGTCGACCGGCTCGCGGTAGACGCCCGCCCCGGTCTCCGTGTTGTTCTCGATCTTGACGGTCAGGTCGCCGCCGAGCGTCTCGATGAACACCTCGTTCTCGATGGCGATGTGCGGGTGCCGGCCGAGCACGTGGTGCTCGCGGGACGTCTCGACCCACTCGAAGTCGTGCGCCGGCGGGAAGACGTGGTCCCGCTCGCCCGCGTTGTCGACGTAGGAGATCGAGCCGTCGGTGCCCATGGCCCAGCGCAGCACCTTGATGTCCTCGGTGCGCGGTCCGGTCTGGAAGACGGCGAGCAGCTTGCCCTCGACCGGGCGCAGCTGCAGCAGCCGGGTCTCCCGGTAGTAGCGGTACAGCTCGGTGAAGTCACGCCGGAACCGCTCGTCGCGCAGCAGCTCCGGCCGCTCGTCGGGCGCAGGCTCATGTTCGCTTCGCCCAACGCCCTCGAACCGGAACGCGTCGCCGTCGCGCGCGAACCGGTGCAGCGAGAAGACGTCGCCCACGGTGGTCTCCGGCTTGAGGCCGATGAACACGTTGTAGCCGAACAGCATCAGCCCACTCGCGCCGTTCCCGTCGGCTCCGGCTCCGACACCGTCCGGGATGGACACGATGTCGCGCGGCACGCAGTTGTGCTCGGTGCGGATCCGCTCCGAGCCGACGAGGCGCAGCTCGGTGCTGCCGAACACCTCGAGCCGCTGGGCGTTGAGCGCCTCGGCCCGCCGCTTCAGCTCCGCGGCCGCGCCGCCGAGCCGGTCGCGCAGCACCTCGTAGGTGCGCGCGTCCAGCCCGTCGCGCGCGTCCTGCCCGTCCCGGGCCTGCGTGGACGTCTCGGCCGAAGCCTGGTCGGTCGCCGTCACTTCTTCGGCGTGATCGCGGCGGACGGGTCGTCGGCGACGGTGACCGGCAGTGCCTTCACGTCGGTGTTGACGTCGACGCCGTCCTTCATCATCTTCATCAGCGCGGCCGACATCGTCAGGTTCTTCACCTCGTCGGCGCCGAGCGAGCCCAGGATCTGCTTGACGTCCTCGGCGAAGTTCGCCTCACCGTTGAGCCACGGCCCGGCGAGCTTCTTCGCGACGTCGGAGTGGTCCATGAACCCGTCCACGCCCTTGCCGAGCGCGATCGAGCCCATCAGCCGGTCGAAGAACACCGTGTCGCCGCCGACGATGTCGATGTCGGCGTTCTCCAGCCCCTTCGCGAGCACCGCGGCCTGCTTCTCGGCCACCTCCCGTTGCGCCTCGATGCCGGCCATCCGCACGTCCCGTTCGGTCTCCAGGCGCAGGCGGAACTCCTCGTGCCCGCGGGTCTCGTCGTCCAGCGTGGCCATCGCGGCGGCCTTCTCGGTGAGCCCTTCGGCCTCGCCCCGGAGCTTCTCGCGCAGCGCGTCCGCACCGGCGAGCGCCTTCTCCCGGACCACGACGGCCTCCGCGCGGCCCTCCTTCTCGATGACCTCCGCGCCACGCTCGCGGACCTGCACGTCGGCGAGCCCCTCGGCGGCCGCCTCGGCCTGGACGCCCTCCGCGAGCCGGATCTTGGCCTGCGCGTCGAGGTCCGCGGCCTGCTGCCGGGCCTCGGCGAGCAGCAGCTGCTCGCGGGCCTTGAACTTCGCGGCGGCCTCCGCGGCCTCGGCCGCCTTGATGTCCTTGACCAGGTTCTCCTGCGCCTCCGCCTCGGCCTTGATCACGATCGCCTGACGGACCCGCTCGGCCTCCTCGACCGCGCGCAGCCGCTTGATGTTCTCCTCCTGCTCGGCCACGGTCTTGTCGACCGCGATCCGCTCGCGGACGACCTCGGCGACCGAGCGCCGCTCGACCTCGACCTCCTTGTCCTTGGCGGCATCGGCGAGCGCGGTCTCCCGCTCGCGGGCGACGACCTCGAGCTGGCGGTCCTTCTCGATCCGCTCGGTCTCGATGGCGATGACCCGCTCGCGGTTCTTCTCCGCGACGGCCACCTCGCGGGCGCGGTTCTGGTCCTGGATGCCGAGCTGCTCGTCGGTGCGCAGCTGCGCGGACTGGGCCTTGAGCCGCTCCTCGGCAGCCACCTTGGCGGTCTCGGCCTCCTCCCGGGCACGCATGGTCTCGATCTCGCGGTGCTGCCGGTTCTCCGCGTCGGCCTGCCGGCGCTCCAGCTCGAGGATGGCCTCCCGGGCGTCGACGTTCTGCCGAGTGATCTCCTTCTCCTCGTTGCGCTGGAACTCGTTGGTGCGCACGTGCTCGATCGCGGTCAGCTCGGTGATCTTCTTGATGCCCTGCGCGTCGAGGATGTTGTTGGTGTCGAGCTGCTCGAGCGGGGTCTGCTCGAGGAAGTCGATCGCCGCGTCCTCGAGGCTGTAGCCGTTCAGGTCGGTGCCGATGACCGCGATGATCCGGTCCCGGAACTCGTCGCGCTTGGTGTACAGGTCGACGAAGTCGAGGTGCTTGCCGACGGTCTTGAGCGCCTCGGAGAACTTGGCGTTGAACAGCGTCTGCAGCGTCGCCTGGTCACTGGCGCGCTCGGTGCCGATCGCCTGCGCGACCTTGACGACGTCCTCCACGGTCTTGTTGACCCGCACGAAGAACGTGATCCGGATGTCGGCACGGATGTTGTCCCGGCAGATCAGTCCTTCCTGCCCGGTGCGGTCGAGCTCGATCGTCTTCACGGAGATGTCCATGGTCTCCGCCTTGTGCAGCACCGGGAGCACGACGGCACCGGTGAACGTGACGTGCACGTTGCGCACCTTCGACACGATCAGCGCCTTGCCCTGCTCGACCTTGTGGAACAGGCGGCTGATGGCGATCAGCAGGATGAGCAGAACGGCGAGCACGACGCCGATCGCGATGAGAATTGGCTCCATCGTGGACCTTTCTTGCTTCAAGTGGCCGGCGCGACCCAGAAGAACTCGCCGTTGGTGTCGTAGTCGAAGATCAGTGCCAGCTGGCCGGCGGTCAGCTCGTGCTCGCCGGTCTGGCGTACCTGGATGACCGCGGACGACCCGTCCACGGCGGTGACCTCGGCCTGGCCGAAGTCGGTGGAGACCCGGCCGGTGCGGATGACGCACTCCCGCCCGACGAAGTCCGAGCGGGACGGCTCCGGCCCGGAGACGTAGAGCCTGCGCAGCGGGACGGCCACGAGCCGCGCCACGAACAGCCCCACGAACAGCGCCACGAGAAGGACGCCGATGCCGAGCAGCACGCCCACGACACCGTCCATACCGGACAGCAGCACGCCGCCGACGATGCTGACGAACCAGGCGAAGACGATCAGCACGGACAGCGTGACCGTGATGGGGACGCCCCCGAGCCCGAGCCCATCGAGGAAGCCGCCGTCCCCGCCGCCGTCCCCATCCCCGTCGCCGATGTCGCCGTCCCCGCCCACGAGGTCGATGTCGAGGGTGCCGAGCACGACCAGCAGCCAGTAGAGGACGACGACGACGAGCAGGAAGCCGAACAGTACGGCCGGAAAGGACAGTGCGGCATCGACGAAGTCATCCATCGTGCCGCCTCCCGCGCCCGCCCCTACGCGGCCCCCAGTCGGTTCGCCGCGAGCGGACTATATCCGGGTGCGGCGAGTGCGCAGGACGGAATGGCGAAAACATTCCTCCGCTCGGGTACGCACCGTCACCGACGCTGTCACCGACGCTGTCACCGGCGCCGTCACTGGCGCTGTCGACTCCGGGCACCGGACAGCAGCGAGACCCCACCGCCGGCGAAGATGATCTGCAGGGCGAGCTCGGCCCAGTCGATGCCCGGGGTGTCCGCGACCCCGATGAGCCCGGCGACGCCCGTGCCGGCGACCGCGGCCGCGATGCCCACGAGGATCGTCGCGAGCAGCGACAGCTGCTGCCGCCCGGGCACGACGAGCCGCCCCAGCCCGCCGATGGCCGCGCCGAAGACGACGGCCGAGATGATCCCGGTGATCTCCACGGTTTCCCTCCCCTTTCCGTGCCCCTTGCCGTGCCCTTTCCGTGCCCTTTCCGTGGGCGCCGGTCCACGGGCGCCCACCATCGAGGATCGGCGCGGTGGCGGCCCGCGACATCGGGCATCACCCGGAGACGACCCTGAACCACGCACCGAGGTGGCACGTGCGCGGGCCGTGGGTCACCATCGGAGTCATGCTGACCAACGCCGAGGTGGCGACGCGGCTGCCGGCCCGGGACCTCGAGCGCGCGCGGGCGTTCTACGCGGACAAGCTCGGCCTCGAGCCGGCCGAGGAGCGGCCGGGCGGGCTGCTGTACCGCCTCGGCAACACCCGGTTCGCGCTGTTCGCCTCCATCGGCGCGGCGACGGGCGAGCACACCCAGATGTCCTTCGAGGTCGACGACATAGTGGCGGTCGTGGACGAGCTGCGCAGCCGCGGCGTGGTGTTCGAGGACGTCGACGTGCCGGGCCTGCGCACGGTGGACGGCATCGCCGAGGTCGAGGGCAACTACCCGTCAGTGGGCGCCGGCGAGCGGGCGGCGTGGTTCCGGGACAGCGAGGGCAACCTCCTGGGCATCGGCCAGCCGATCCACTAGCCGTACAACAGCAGGACAACCAGCTCTCAGGCGACCGAGCGGATGCGGTACACGAGCACCGCGCCCGCGACGCCCACCACCGCGGCCAGGCCGTACAGCACGGGGTAGCCGCCCAGATAGGTGACGATCGGCGCGGCGAGGACCGGGGCGAGCACCTGCGGCAGCGCGTTCGCGACGTTGATGACGCCGAGGTCCTTGCCGCGGTCACCCGCCTTCGGCAGAACCTCGGTCATCAGCGCGAAGTCGACGGAGGTGTACACGCCGAAGCCGAGCCCCAGCACGGCCGCGGCGACCAGCGCGCCGGACCACGTCGGGAACGCGGCCAGCAGCAGCGCGGCGGCCGACATCACCATCCCTGCCCCGCACACGAACACCCGCCGCCGCCCGACGCGGTCCGACCACATGCCGCTGATGACCACCGTGGACAGCAGCGTCGCGGCGTAGATCGCGGTCAGCACGAACACGCCGCCGTCCGGGTCGGCGTAGCGGACCGCGTCCTGCAGGAAGTACAGCAGGTACACGATCGCGATGGCGTTGCCCAGGTTCATCAGGAAGCGGGTCAGCCAGGCCCAGCCGAAGTCCGGGTACCGCCGCGGGCTGATCCAGAACGCGCGCCAGTGAAACGGCGGCCGCACCTCGATCACCGTGTCCCGGCGCAGTCCCAGGTACGGCAGGGTCGCCACCACCAGGAACATCGCGCACACGAGGTAGCCGGCGGCGATCCCGCCGACCACGGCCGCGATCCCGGAGCCGACGACGATGCCGAGCGTCTGCCCGACCCCGATCCAGCCGCCGACCATGCCGCGCTGTGCGTGCGGCACCTGGTCGGGCACGGCGGCGACGAGCGCGGCGAGCATCGCGTTCAGCGTCAGCTGCGCGAGGCACCAGCCCACCGCCATCACCGCGATGTTCGGCGCCATTGCCAGCACGACCAGGCTCACCGCGCCACCGGCCGCGCCGAACGCGGTCCACGGCAGCCGCCGGCCCAGCCGCCACGTCGTACGGTCGGAGATGGCGCCGAACACCGGGTTGGCCACCAACGACGTCGCCGCGCCGAGCCCCACCACGAGGCCGAGCGCGAGCTCCTTGTCGTCCGGCGCGAGCGCTTGCGCCTGCTTGCCCAGCAGCACCTGGATCGGCCCGTAGAACGCGGTGAACAGGCCGAGCCCGGCGAGCGAGAACAGCGCCGTCCACCGCGCCGGCACCCGCTCGGTGGGCTCGGCCAGCGCGGTCATCGCCGCGCTCGGACGAGCTCGCGATACCAGTGGTAGGAGTCCTTCGGCGTACGCGCGAGCGTCGCGTAGTCCACGTGCACGAGCCCGAACCGCTGCGAGTAGCCGACCGCCCACTCGAAGTTGTCCACAATGGACCAGACGAAGTAGCCGCGCAGGTCGACGCCGTCGTCGATCGCCTGCCGGGCCGCGCGCACGTGGGCGTCGAGGTAGTCGATGCGCCGGGTGTCGGCGACGCGGCCGTCGGCGTCCGGGCCGTCGCCGTACGCGCAGCCGCTCTCGGTGACGTAGACCGGCGGCAGCGCGTCGCCGTAGCGGCTCGCCAGCGTCGTGAGGACCTCGCGCAGCCCGTCGGGCACGACCGGCCAGCCGAAGTCGGTGCGCGGGTAGCCCTCGATCGCGGGGAACTCGAACGGCAGGCCCTCCGGCAGCGTCACACCGTCGATCACCACCCGGTCCGCCCCGGCCGCGGTGGGCGCGCCGACGCGGCTCGGCTGGTAGTAGTTCACGCCGTACCAGTCCAGCGGCGTGGAGATCACGTTCAGGTCCTCGGCCACCGGTCCGGGCATGGCGTCCGCGAACCCCTCGGGGTACTCGCCACGCAGCACCGGCGCCGCGAACAGGTCGTTGACGAGCGTGTCGTAGCCCCGCGCCGCCCCCTGGTCGGCCGGCTCCTCGGACGCGGGCCACACCGGCAGGTGATGGTTGGCGATACCGATCTCCGTCGCGCCCGCCGCGCGCAGCGCCTGGGTGGCGAGGCCGTGGCCGAGCAGCTGGTGGTGGGCGACCGGCAGCGCCTCGTACATCAGCTGCCAGCCGGGCGCGTGCGCGCCGACCGCGTAGCCGAACAGCGTGAGCACCATCGGCTCGTTGAGTGGCATCCACATCCGCACCCGGTCGGCGAGCTTCGCACCGACGACCGTGGCGTACTCGGCGAAGCGGTAGGCCGTGTCGCGGGCCAGCCAGCCGCCGGCGTCCTCGACGACCTGCGGGGTGTCCCAGTGGAACAGCGTGACCGCGGGCGCGATGCCGGCGGCGCACAGCTCGTCGACGAGCCGGTCGTAGAAGTCCAGGCCCGCCTGGTTCACCGCGCCCCAGCCGGCCGGGAGGACGCGGGGCCACGCGACGGAGAACCGATAGGCACCGACCCCGAGCTCGGCCATCAGCGCGACGTCCTCGCGGTAGCGGTGGTAGTGGTCGGTGGCCACCGCGCCGGTGTCGCCGCCCAGCACGGCGTTCGGCCGCGCGCAGAAGGTGTCCCATGTGGACGGTGCGCGGCCGTCGTCCTCCACCGCGCCCTCGATCTGGTATGCCGACGAGGAGACCCCCCACAGGAATCCGTCCGGGAAAGGAGGAACGGCGGGTGGCGTCATAGTCCAGGCAGCTTGGCCGGTGCCATGCGGGTGGTCAAGGTTCCGTTCGGGTATCCGAAACGGGGATACTGGCGGTCATGCGCATGAGGCCGGCCCGGTTCCTGCTCGCCGCGTTGCTCGTCCTGGCCGGTTGTGGCGCCGACGATCCCGGCGAGCCCACGGCGGTCCGGTTCACCGAGGTCGAGCTGCCCGGCGGCGCGAAGCCGGTGGTGCTCACCCAGGTCGGTGACACGCTGCTGATCGGCGTCCGCCACGACGGCCGGCCCGTGGTGCCGGGGCTGCTGCGCCGCGACCCGGACGGCACGCTCGCGGAGATCGCGGTCGACCCGGCCGGCATGTACGGCCAGCAGGCGTTCTGGTACTCGATCGCCGCCGACGGGCAGCGGATCGTCGCCATCGGCGGCAAGACCGGCGGCGCGCACGGCAACGTGCGGTGGAGCGCGTGGAGCGGGTCGCGGACGGGCGTCGCGGAGCAGCCGCAGCCGTTCAGCACGTTCGGCGGCTACGGGGCGGGCGACCTCATCGACGCGGTGCTGACGCCGGAAGGGCCCGCGCTGGTGGGGACCTGGCAGAACCCGGCGGTCGGGCTGGACATCATGATCTGGGAGCCGGAGGGGCGGTACTGGGTGCGCCGGCCGTCGGCGGGCACGGCGCTGGAGAACACGCGGGAGTCGCTGAAGTTCCCACTCGCCGCGACCGGCGTGGACAAGGGCATCCTGATCGCGGGCTGGGAGCTGGCCGACGGCCGTCAGCGTCCCGCGGTGTGGCGTTCGGAGTCGGGCGGCACGGGGTGGGACCTGACCCGCCTGCCCGACTCCGGTCGCGCGGGCGCCGCGTCGGCGGTTCGCTGCACCGACTCGACGTGCACGGTGGCCGGCTGGGTCGACGGCGAGCTGGCCCTGTGGCGGCTCCGCGACGCGACGTGGACGCGCGTCCCGGACGTCCCGGCCGTCGAGGTGGCGCAGGACGAGGACCTGGCGCCGCCGGTGGACGTCGAGGGCCGGCCGACGGAGATCCTCGACGACGGCTCCCACGTGGTGCTCGCCGGCGCGACGACCCGCCCGGCGGAGGGCCCGACCGGCGAGGTCACCGCGACGGCCCGGGTCGGCCGCACCCTGTACGTGGCGGCCGGCGACAGGCTGTGGCAGGCGGAGATCGCGCCGTGACCGTCACTCGAGGACGGCGGTGGCCTCGACCTCGACCAGCAGGTCGGGCTCGCCCAGTGCCTGAACGCCCAGCAGCGTGACCGGCTTGATCAGGTCGGCCCCCAGCTTCGCGGCCGCGCGGGCGACGCCCTCGCCCAGCGCGGGCATCATCCCGGCGTCCCAGCCGACGACGTAGACGGTCAGCTTCGCCACGTCGTCGAACGAGCCGCCGACCTCGGTCAGCGCCGTGCCGATGTTGAGGTAGGCCTGCTCGACCTGCGCGGCGAGGTCGCCCTCGCCCACCGGCCGCCCGTCGGCGTCGCGGGCGACCTGCCCCGCCAGGAACACCAGCTTCGACCCGGTGGCGATCGAGAGCTGGCGGTGCGCACGCTGCTGATCGACCGCGCCGCGCAGATGCTGCGTACCCGGGAGCCGGTCACGCTGCGCTCGGTCGTCGCGGGGACCGGCGTGTCGACGATGGCCGTGTACACGTACTTCGGCGGCATGGACGGGTTGTGGCGGGCGATGCGCCAGGAGGGGTTCACCCGCCTGGCCGGCACGCTCCACGGGGTCCGCCTGACCGCCGACCCGGTGCGGGACCTCGCCGCGCTGGGGTCGGCGTACCTGTCGAACGCGCTGGCCGCGCCGGACCTCTACCGCGTCATGTTCGACGCCGGCTTCGAGCTCGACGACCCCGAGGCCGCCGACGAGTCGTTGCGGCCGGTGGTACGCGCGGTCGAGCGCGCCAGGGAGGCCGGTCGCTTCCGCGAGGACGTCGACCCACCCGCCCTCGCGACCCAGACCTGGACGATCGGCCACGGGCTGGCGTCGCTCGTGACCGCCGGCCCACTGCCACCGGAGGCGCTCGCCCACGGCGTCGCGATGCTCGCCGCCCTGTTCACCACCGCGGGCGACGACCCGGCCCGCTGCCGCCGCTCCCTCAAACGCGGCTGGCACCTGGAGATCCCACCCGAGTAAGGCCCGCGAGCCGGCTCGGCGGGTCCGGCTCGGCGGGTCCGGCTCGGCGGGTCCGGCTCAGCGGGTTCGGCTCAGCGGCACGGCTTTCCCGAGCCGGGCGAGCTTGTGCGGGTTGGCGACCGCGTAGATGCGGCTGACCCGTCCCGCCTCGATGACCAGGCTGATCGTGGCGT